>NZ_CAMPPP010000019.1:0-121154 GCF_946901175.1 Pseudomonas sp. Marseille-Q5117
CAGTGCGTAGGCAATCGACTGGGGTAAGGCGAGAATCGCACCGCTGAGGCCGACGATCAGGTCCCGCCCGACGCTGGCGCGGGTTTGCCGTGGCAACCAGCTCAGGAAAGGAAAAAGTGAATGGCGGCTGGGTAGGGCCATGGGTCCTCGCGGTTGGGGTTTTGTTCAAGGTTATCAGGGTGTCAGGTGTAAAAGCCCTCACCCTAGCCCTCTCCCTGAGGGAGAGGGGACTGACCGAGCTGTTTGTTGAAGATTCACCGACCTGCGATTTCGGCGTTGAACGCAAGTTTTGATTCAACAGCGATCGGCTCCCTTTCCCCCTCGCCCCCTTAGGGGAGAGGGCTGGGGTGAGGGGGCAAAAATCTCCAGCCGAACGCTATTCCAGCAACCCTGAGATCAAAGCTTGGCCTTCACCGCCACCAACGCATCCTTGCCATCCACGGTCTTCACCCCATCCAGCCACTTGTCCAGCACCGCCGGGTTGGCCTTGATCCATGCCTTCGCCGCTTCGGCATTGCTGATCTTCTTGTTCACCACCTCGGCCATGATGCTGTTCTCCATGTCCTGGGTGAACGCCAGATTGGTCAGCAACTTGCCCACATTCGGGCAGGTCTCGGCGTAGCCCTTGCGGGTCAGGGTGAAAACGTTGCCGGTGTCGCCGAAGTATTTTTCGCCGCCCTTGAGGTAACGCATTTTCAGCTGCACGTTCATCGGGTGCGGGGTCCAGCCGAGGAAGGTGACGAATTTCTGTTTCTTCACCGCCCGCGACACTTCGGCGAGCATCGCCTGTTCGCTGGACTCGATCAGCTTCCACTGGCCCATGTTGAAGTCGTTCTTCTTGATGATTTCCTGCAACGAAATGTTCGCCGGCGCGCCTGATCCGATTCCGTAGATTTTCTTGTCGAACTTGTCGGCAAATTTGTTCAAGTCGGCAAAATCATGCACACCCGCCTCCCAGACATAGTCGGGGACGGCGAGGGTGAATTCGGTGCCTTCGAGGTTTTTGGCCAATTGCGTCACATCGCCGGTAGCGACGAACTTGTCATAGAAGCCCTGCTGCGCCGGCATCCAGTTGCCGAGGAATACGTCCACCTGGCCATCCTTCAAGCCGCCAAAGGTGATCGGCACCGCGAGGGTGTCGACCTTGGCCTTGTAGCCCATGCCGTCGAGCAGAAATCCGGTGATGGCATTGGTCGCGGCGATGTCGCTCCAGCCCGGATCGGCCATTTTCACGGTTTCGCAACTTTGCTCGGCGAAGGCCGAGGCGCTGCTCAATGCGATCAGGCCAACGGTGACAGCTGTGGATAACTTGCGCATGGACTTCCCCTTAACGTTATTGGTTTTGGCAGGGTTGTGGATAACGGGCCTTGCGCTCCAGATCATCAAGGTCGATGTGGTTGCGCATGTACTGCTGACTGGCATCGACCAGTGGCTGGTGATCCCAGCTCTTCAGCTTGCCGATGGTTAACGCATCGGCGACGAAACGGCGTCGGCGCTGGCTGGCCAGTACGTCCCGGTGGATCGCCGGAATGTCCCACTTGGCCCGCGCTTCAGAGAGAAAATCGTCGAACAGCTGACGATGTTGCGGCGATTGGCTCAGCTCCTCCTCTTCGCGCGGATCGTTATCCACATCGAAGAGTAGGCACGGGTCGCTTTCGCTGTAGATAAATTTGTAGGCGCCCCGGCGGATCATCATCAGCGGGCTGACAGTGCCTTCGGCCATGTATTCGCCGAACACCTCGTCATGCCCGCCCTGCCCTTGCAGGTGTGGCAGCAAGGAACGGCCGTCTAATGGCAGGCCCGGCTCAAGCGTGCCACCGGCCAGATCCACGAACGTCGGCAGCAGGTCGGCGGTGGATACGGCGGCGCTGACCCGGCCCGCCTCGAATTGTCCCGGTGCGCTGATCAGCAGCGGCACCCGCGCGGCCATCTCGAACCAGTGCATTTTGTACCAGAGGCCCTTCTCGCCGAGCATGTCGCCATGGTCACCGGAGAAGACGATGATGGTGTCATCGATCAGCCCGGTTTCCTCAAGTGTTTGCACAAGTTTGCCGACATTGGCATCGATATAGCTGCAAGCGCCGAAGTAGGCGCGACGGGCATCGCGGATTTTATCCACAGGCAGCGGCTTGTCCCACAGGTCGTAAACCTTGAGCAGACGTTGCGAGTGCGGATCGAGTTGGTCCTGGTTCAAAGCTGTAGGCAACGGAATATCAGCATCGTCATACAGATCCCAGAAAGCCTTGGGAATCGTGTACGGATCGTGCGGGTGGGTCATCGACACAGTCAGGCAGAATGGCTGGTCGCCGTCCTCGCGGATGTGATCGAACAGGTATTGCTGCGCCTTGAACACCACCTCTTCGTCGAAATCCAGCTGATTGGTGCGCACGCACGGCCCGGCCTGCAATACCGAAGACATGTTGTGATACCAGCTCGGCCTTACGTCCGGCTCGTCCCAGTTCACCGCCCAACCGTAATCGGCAGGATAGATATCGCTGGTCAGGCGTTCTTCATAACCGTGCAATTGGTCCGGCCCACAGAAATGCATCTTGCCCGACAGCGCGGTGCGGTAGCCGAGACGCCGCAGGTAATGCGCGTAAGTGGGAATGTCGGCGGGGAAATCGGCCGCGTTGTCGTAGGCGCCGATCTTGCTCGGCAACTGGCCACTGACCAGGGTGAAACGCGACGGCGCGCACAGCGGGCTGTTGCAATAGGCAGCATCGAACACCACGCCTTGGGCGGCGAGGCGTGACAGATTCGGCAGTTTGATTGGCGATGGGCCGTAGAACGGCAACATTGGCGCGGCCATTTGATCGGCCATGATGAAAAGAATGTTCTTGCGCTTCATGTGATCGCGGCATTCCATGTTGAATATTTATGCGAGAGTGCTGCGATTGAGCATGGATTTCATGCCTGTTCCGGTAAAGCCCGCGCCGGACAATGACTAGGATAAGTACAGCTTATGTATGACGCCCTCGGTGACCTCTCCCTCGATCTGCTGCGCGCTTTTGAAGCGGCGGCCCGCCATCGCAGTTTTACCGCTGCTGCGGTGGAGCTTGGCACCACGCAGCCGGCGATCAGCCAGCAAATGAAACGTCTGGAAGAGCAGCTCGGTACGCGCCTGTTCGACCGGATTTACCGGGGTATCGAGTTGACAGAGGTTGGCGCCCTGTTGTTCGAGCAAGTTACCCTCGGTTTGCAGAATATCGACGCAGGATTGAGCGCAATCAGCACTCAGCAGCAACATGAAGTGCTGCAAGTGGCCACGGATTTCGCTTTCGCCGCTTATTGGCTGATGCCGCGCCTGCACCGCTTTCACGAGGCCAATCCGCATATCGATGTCAGCCTGGTCACCAGCGAGCGCAACCACAACATGCTGCGCACCGACATCGACGTGGCGATCCTGTTTGGCGATGGTCGATTCAAGCAGGGCGAGAGCCACTGGCTGTTCAGCGAAGAGGTGTTCCCGGTGTGCAGTCCGCTGCTGCTCAAGGAGCGTTCATTGCCGCTGCCCGCGCAGGCACTGCTGGAATTTCCGCTGTTGCATCTGCGTGGGGAAAACAGCAGCAACTGGTTCGACTGGAGTGGCTTGTTTCGTCAGTTGGGCCTGACTACGCCGCCAGCGCCGGGGCAATTGCGCTTCGACAATTACACCTTGCTGATTCAAGCGGCGATTGGCGGACAAGGCGTGGCGATTGGCTGGCGGCACCTTGTGGATAACTTGCTGGTGCAGGGTTTGCTGTGCCGGCCGCTGGCGGAAACCACGCTGTCGCGGCTGGGGTATTACGTGGTGTTGCCGCAACGCAAACGTAGGGGGGCGTTGATTCAGGAATTTGTTGATTGGTTAATGGCGGAACAGGCCAGCAGTGCCGAATCGCTCAACGGTCTGGCCCTGCCCTCGATTGCGGTGTGAAGAGCAAAAGGTCGTCGATCGCGGCCCGAGCCTCCGGACGATCTTTTACGAATCAGAAGCCGCCACAAAATTCACATGCTGCCCCACATGCAGGTTCAACCGCAGCTCGTCGGCGATGCCCACCGCGACACGGTTCAAGCGTTCCAGCGGTTCGGCCAGCCCCGGTTCGAGATTGCCGCCGACCTGACTGAAGTGCTCGATGGTCAATCCGGCCACGCCATGGGGCGCATTGACCAAGGTCCAGCGCAGTGAGCTGCTTTGTACCGCCTCGAGGATTTCTTCGGCAGCGTGACGTTGCAGACGCTCGTCATTGTCAGGCTCGTCGAGCACACCGAAGTTGCCGACCAGAAACAGGCGCGGCACGCTGGCCAGTTGCAAACCTTCGACCAAGGCGTCGACTGCCAGCACTTGTTCCACCGGCCCCAGCGTCACCGAGCGCTCAACGTGGTCGCTGCTGAACGGCAACCCCGGAGCGTCCAGCAGGCAGATCACCGCCGAGCTTCCGGCGACGCTTTGATTGACCCGCTCGGCATCGAACAGATCGCCGGTCTTGGTGCGCAACCCCGGACGCGGCGCAAGTGCGGTGAGATCGTCGAGAATGGCGATGACTTCGTGTTGGCGACGCAGCAATTCAGCCATCAATGCACCGCCCAAGCTGGCCATGGCACCATAAAGCACCACTTTGACCACTGGGGTCTCGGCATTTTTCATGGCTGTTTTCCTTATAGTTGTCCTATATGACCTGTGACGGTGGAAACAGCCAAGGGTTCGAACCGATTGAGAGGCGACACGATGCAAGGGATCAAGGGCTATCACGCCCATGTCTATTTCGACGCGCAAACCATCGACCAGGCGCGGGCCTTGTGCGAACAGGCCGCGCAGTTGTTTGCGCTGAAAATGGGCCGCGTGCACGAACGCCCGGTGGGGCCCCATCCCGACTGGAGCTGCCAACTGGCTTTCGGTCCCGAGCTGATCGGCGAAGTGCTGCCATGGCTGGCGCTCAACCGCAAGGGCCTGGTGGTATTCCTGCATCCGGAGACTGGCGATGACTTGCTTGACCACACCGAACACGCGATCTGGATGGGCGCGGTGCGGCCGCTGAATCTGTCGATTTTTTAACCAGATGCTGACGCTGAACTGATAACGGATATGTCCAGACTGCCAGCCAGCGCTGACTGTCCGTTTATCCGCATCGCTACCAACCCCGTATTCATTGGCTGTCGTTGCATCCGACCGCCGGTTGATCATTCATTGATCGCTTTCGCTCGCGAAAGGTAGCTGAAAGCTTCCCCGATTAGGATCGCCCCACTCCCGGCAACAGACCGGTTGGCCCAAGCCCTGTGTTTGTTCCACAGGCCCGGCCCAATTAACAACAACAATGGTGATTTTGATGTCTTCTGCAACCCGCCGTTTCTCCCGCTTCCTGCTGGTCACTCCGCCCGTACGCCTCGCGCCTGCCGTTCTGCGCTGATCCCGCCCGATCCGCTCATTCCATTAGCCGCGCTACGCCTGGAGTATTCCCATGCTGACTTTCCTTGGCTTCGCCATGGTCATCACGTTCATGTTCCTGATCATGACCAAGCGCCTGTCCGCGCTGATCGCCCTGATCATCATCCCGATCCTGTTCGCGCTGTTCGGTGGTTTCGCGCCGAAGATCGGCCCGATGATGCTTGAAGGCATCACCAAACTGGCGCCGACCGGCGTGATGTTGATGTTCGCCATTCTGTATTTCGCCCTGATGATCGACTCCGGCCTGTTCGACCCGGCCGTGCGCAAGATCCTCAAACTGGTCAAGGGCGACCCGTTGAAAGTTTCGGTCGGCACCGCCGTTCTGGCGCTCGTCGTTTCCCTCGATGGTGACGGCGCGACCACTTACATGATCTGTGTGGCCGCCATGCTGCCGCTGTACAGCCGCATCGGCATGAGCCCGCGGATCATGGCCGGTCTGATCATCCTCGCCGGTGGCGTGATGAACATGACCCCGTGGGGCGGCCCGACCGCCCGCGCGGCGAGTGCCCTGCATGTCGATCCGTCGGACATTTTCGTACCGATGATCCCGGCCATGGCCGCCGGTGTCTTGGCGATCCTGGTGATTGCCTACTTCTACGGCAAGCGTGAGCGTGCCCGTCTCGGCGAGCTGCATCTGGTCGGCGACGAGATCGATCACAGTGAAATCAGCGTCTCGCAATTCCCTGACGCACGCCGTCCGAAGCTGATCTGGTTCAACGCCGCACTGACTTTCGGCCTGATGTGCACGCTGATCGGTGGCCTGTTGCCGCTGCCGGTGCTGTTCATGGTGGCGTTCAGTATCGCCATGATCGTCAACTACCCATGCCTGCAAATGCAGAAAGATCGTGTCGCGGCGCATTCCGGCAGCGTGCTGGCAGTGGTCGGGCTGATCTTTGCGGCGGGTATCTTCACCGGTATCCTGTCGGGCACCGGCATGGTCGATGCGATGTCGAAGAGCCTGTTGGCGGTGATTCCGGATTTCCTCGGCCCGTACCTGGCGGTGATCACGGCACTGGTGAGCATGCCGTTCACCTTCTTCATGTCCAACGATGCGTTCTATTACGGTGTATTGCCGGTGCTGACCGAAGCGGCCAGCCACTATGGGATCACTGCGGTGGAAATGGCCCGTGCCTCGATCGTCGGCCAGCCCGTCCACTTGCTGAGCCCGTTGGTGCCGTCGACCTATCTGTTGGTGGCGCTGGCCGGCATCGATTTCGGTGATCACCAGCGTTTCACCCTGAAATGGGCGATCCTGGTGTGCATCTGCATTCTGATTGCTGCACTGCTGTTGGGGACTTTCCCGATGTTCAGCACTCTATAAGCCCAAGACTCACCGTTACGGGTCCGGCTTCGCGGTTTGAAGCCCGGACCTTTTTCGGTTCAACAATTGCTCAAAGGAATACACATGGATTGGCTGACCAACCCCGAAATCTGGGTTGCCTTCTTTACCCTGACCGCCCTGGAAATCGTCCTCGGTATCGATAACATCATCATGATTTCGATCCTGGTCAGCCGCATGCCCAAACACATGCAGCAGCGCACGCGGATCTTCGGTCTTGGCCTGGCCATGGTCACGCGGATCCTGTTGCTGCTGTCGATCACCTGGGTCATGCGCCTCACTGCCGATCTTTTCGAAGTGTTCGGCCAGGGCATCTCCGGGCGCGACCTGATCCTGTTCTTCGGTGGCCTGTTCCTGTTGTGGAAGAGTTCGCAGGAGATGTACCACGCGCTGGAAGGCGAAGACGAAAGCGACGACGCGCCGTCGGGCAAGGGCGGCAACTTCCTGTACACCATCATCCAGATCGCGATCATCGATATCGTCTTCTCGCTGGACTCGGTGATCACCGCCGTCGGCATGGTCTCCCACGTTCCGGTCATGGTCGCGGCGATCGTCGTGGCAGTGCTGGTGATGATGCTGGCCTCGGGCAAGATCAGCGAATTCATCGACAAGCACCCGTCGCTGAAAATGCTCGCCCTGTCCTTCCTGCTGGTGGTCGGTACCGTGCTGATCGCCGAATCGTTCGACGTGCACGTGCCAAAAGGCTACGTCTACTTCGCCATGGCGTTCTCGCTGGCGGTGGAAGCGATCAACATCAAACTGCGCGGCGCGATGGCCAAGAAGAGACAGCAGCAGGATCCGGTGAAACTGCGCAAGGATGTTCCGGGCCAGTAACCGGGTAATCCAGACGCAGGCAATACCCCTGTGGGAGCGAGCCTGCTCGCGAAAACGGAGTGTCAGTCGACAACCATGTTGGCTGATCCCCCGCTTTCGCGAGCAGGCTCGCTCCCACATTTGTTTGTGCAGCATTCAGGCACCGCGGACCCTGTGGGAGCTGGCAAGCCAGCTCCCACAGGGGCGGCGTCGATTTAAGTGGGAGTGTATGAAGCGCTTCTCATGACACTTTTGTTTCAATCCACTCTTTAGCTGTGCAATGCTGGCGCCGAGGCCGTTCGCCAACTACAGCTTAAGTATCAAGAACGTAGAAACCGCGCGGTGCCGTCCACTTGCCCCTCTGGGGCGCTGCTACTACAGGGGGTCTGCATGCTCACCCTGCTCAATCTGTTGTCCGCCGTCGCCCTGTTGATCTGGGGCACGCACATCGTCCGAACCGGCATCCTGCGGGTTTATGGCACCAATCTGCGACATGTCATCGGCCAGAACATGTCGAAGAAATGGCTGGCGTTCATCGCCGGTATTCTCGTCACCGCCATGGTGCAGAGCAGCAACGCTACGGCGATGCTGGTCACTTCGTTTGTCGGGCAAGGTCTGATGGCGCTGACCCCGGCGCTGGCGACCATGCTGGGCGCCGATGTCGGTACCGCGTTGATGGCGCGGGTGCTGACCCTCGATCTGTCGTGGCTGTCGCCGCTGCTGATTTTCCTCGGGGTGATTTTCTTTCTGTCGCGCAAACAGACGCGGCTCGGGCAGATGGGCCGGGTGTCGATTGGTCTCGGGCTGATCATTCTCGCCCTGCAATTGATCGTCGAGGCCGCCGCGCCGATTACGCACGCTCAAGGGGTGAAGGTGATTTTTGCCTCGCTGACCGGCGACATCCTCCTCGATGCCCTGGTCGGCGCACTGTTTGCGATGATTTCCTACTCCAGCCTCGCCGCCGTGCTGCTCACCGCCACGCTGGCCGGGGCTGCGGTGATCAGCTTGCCGGTGGCGATCGGTCTGGTGATCGGCGCCAACATCGGCAGCGGCATCCTTGCCTTCATGAGCACCAGCATGCAGAACGCCGCCGGCCGCCAGGTTGCGCTGGGCAGTCTGTTGTACAAACTGATCGGCCTGCTGCTGATCATCCCGGTGCTCGACCCGCTGGTGCACTGGATCGACAGCCTTGATTTCAGCCCGCAGGAAATGGTCATCGGCTTCCACCTGCTCTACAACACCGCGCGCTGCCTGATCCTGCTGCCCAGCGTCGGGCCGATGGCGCGGCTTTGTGCGTGGCTGCTGCCAGAGCGGCCGGAGGTCAACGGCACCGCCAAGCCGCGCCATCTCGACCCGACCGCGCTGGTCACGCCGAGCCTGGCGCTGGCCAATGCCGCGCGGGAAACCCTGCGCATGGGCGATCTGCTCGACAACATGCTCGACGCCTCCCTCGACGTGCTGCGCGGCAAGCAGACCGCCGTCACCCAGGAGATGCGCCGCCTGACCGATGACGTCGAAGCGCTGTACAGCGCGATCAAGCTTTATCTGGCGCAGATGCCCCGCGAGGATCTCGGCGAGCAGGACAGTCGGCGCTGGGCCGAGATCATCGAACTGGCGATCAACCTGAAGCTCGCCGCCGACCTGATCGAGCGAATGCTGCGCAAGATCCAGCAGCAGAAGACTTCGCAGCGTCGTTCGTTTTCCGAAGAAGGCCTGGAAGATCTTGCCGGGCTGCAACAGCAACTGATCGCCAACCTGCGCCTGGGCCTGTCGGTGTTTCTCAGTGGCGACCGCGAGAGCGCGCGGCAGCTGCTGCGGGAGAAACGCCGCTTTCGTGCGCAGGAACGGCGTCTGGCCCACGCACATGTCAGCCGTTTGCAACGCAAGATCGTGCAGAGCCTGGAGACCAGCTCGCTGCATCTGGAGTTGATCGCCGACATGAAACGGCTCAATTCGCTGTTCTGCAGCAGCGCTTATGTCGTGCTGGAAACGGCGGACACCGGCGCGCTGGCGGTGGATGACATGGCCGACATTACGCATTCGCCTTGAACGTCTGGGGCTGGGGCCAGTCAGTTAAAGTGGTTCAGCCTTGAGACCGTCATCGCTGGCAAAGCCAGCTCCCACAGGGTTTTGTGAGCGCCGCAGATCCTTGTGGGAGCTGGCTTGCCAGCGATGGGGCCTGACTGACGACACGGATCTCCAAATCAGCCGTATGGAAGCCTGTTATGCGTTGCCTGTTGTTCGCCTGTCTGTTGCTCGGTTCCCTGCCCGCCTTTGCCCTGGATCGGTTTCAGGTCGAAGGCTATGCGCTGCCCAACGGTTTGCAACTGATGCTCAAACCCGGCACCGAACGCGGGCATGTGGCGATCCGGCTGGTGGTCGGCGTCGGCCTCGATGATTTTGGCTGCGACGAAAAAGAGCTGCCGCATTTGCTCGAACACCTGCTGTTCAGCGGTATCGACGCCACCGGCGAAGGCGGTCTGGAAGAACGCATGCAGGCGCTGGGCGGGGACTGGAATGCGTTCACCAGCAATGCCGACACCACGTTCGTCATCGAAGCCCCGGCGAAAAACCAGCGCAAGGTGCTCGACCTGCTGCTCGCGCTGCTGACCCAGACACGCATCGACGACAACGCAATCAACGCGGCGAAACGGGTGGTCGAGCGTGAGGACGGCGGGCATTACACAAGGCTGCAACGTTTCCTCGACCGTCAGGACCTCGGTCATACCGCGAGCAATCAACTGGCTGTCGAGCTGGGACTGAAATGCCCGCAGCGTGCCGAAGTCGGCCATCTGACCCAGGAGCAATTGGAGAAGGTGCGCAAAGCCTGGTACGCGCCGAACAACATGACCCTGATCGTCGTCGGCGAACTCGACAAACTGCTGCCAGCCTATCTCGAGCGTACCTGGGGTGAGCTGGAGCCGGTCGAGCCTACCGAACACCGCGCGCTGCCGAACATCCGCACCAGCGCCGCCCATGAGCGCACCCTCACCCGTGGCTTTGTCGGCGACAGCGCCAAGCTGCACTGGCTGGTGCCGGAACCGGTGCTCGACGATCAGTACGATCAGACGTTCGACATTCTCAAGGATTACCTCGACTGGGCGCTGTACCGGCAGATTCGTCTCAACCATGGCTTGTCGTACGGGCCGTGGGCCGAGCGTGAAGTGTTCGGCGGTGTCGGTTTCATGAGCCTCAACGCTGACCTGGATCGCGATGACGTCGACGAAGCCATTCAAGTGCTTGAAGACCTCAAGGCCGACCTGCTGAAAAACGGCCTCGACCCGAGCACCTTTGCCCGGATCAAACAAGCCGCCATTGCTCACCAGGCCTGGGCCGTGCAGGGCAACAGCGCACTGGCCGACTATTACTGGAGCGCGTTGGCCGACTATCAGGATGGCCGCTTTGCCAATCCCGCGCGGGAGTTGCAAGGGGTGACGCTGGAAGCGGCGAACAAGGCGATGCGCGAGCTGCTGTTGCAGCCGGGGTATATCCGGATCGAGAAGCCGTTGATCAGTGATGATCAGGTGTTGTGGCTGGTCGCTGGTGGAATCGGATTGTTGCTGCTGATCGTGATCGGCTGGCGCCTGCATCGTCGCCACAAAATTGCCGGAAGCCATTAATCCTGTGGTGAGTGAGCACCTGTGGCGAGGGGATTTATCCCCGATGGGCTGCGCAGCAGCCCCAATAAGGGCAGCTCTGTATAGCCAGACAAAATTCGCTTGCAGGCTCTGCGACGGCGGCGCCGCCGTTCGGGGATAAATCCCCTCGCCACAGGGGGCATGCAGCGTTAACCTTTCCGGGATTTTCCCCCTATCGTCGTGAACCGCCAAAATGCCAAAACTGACCCTCCTTATCCAGCGCCTTCTCGAGCTGATGAAGCGCTACCCCGGGTTGATCGCGGCGGGTGGTTTCATTTCCGGGGTCGGCAGTTTCATCCTCGTCGATCGCCAACAGGGGCTGGCCAGCTGGATCACGGTGATCATGCTGCTCAGCTGGATCTGGCTGATGCTGGAAAACACCCTCACCGGCCTGTTCACGAGAATCTTTAAACGCGAGATTCCCCAGCCGCTGCTGCGCTACGCGACGCAGATGATCCATCAGGAAAGCCTGTTTTTCGTTCTGCCGTTCTTCTTCATCACCACCACGTGGAACAGCGGCCAGTTTGTCTTCACCGGCCTGCTCAGCGTTGCTGCACTGATCTCTATCGTCGATCCGCTGTACTACAAATGGCTGGCGCCACGGCGCTGGGCGTTTCTCGCGCTGCACACCCTGACCCTGTTCGCCGCCCTGCTCACTGCGCTGCCGGTGATCATGCACCTGACCACCGCGCAGAGTTTCAAATGGGCGCTGGGGATTGCCGTGCTGCTTTCGTTCCCGAGCCTGGCGTCGATCTTCCCGATTCGCACCCTGCGCAACGCCCTGGCGATTCTGTTCATCACAGTCGGCATCGGCGGCGTCGGTTGGGCGCTGCGTTCGTGGGTGCCACCGGCAACGCTGTGGATGACCGACGTAGCGATCAGCACGCAGCTGCAGGATCGCACCCCCGGCGCCAGCCTCGAAACCGTCAGCGCCGAGCAGATCCGCAGCGGCGGGCTCTACGCCTACACTGCGATCAACGCGCCGCGCGGTCTCGACGAGCGGATTTATCACGTGTGGACCTTCAACGGCAAAGAGGTCGACCGCATCGCCCTCGACATCCATGGCGGGCGCAAGGAAGGCTACCGGGCGTGGACGCACAAGCAGAATTTCCCCGGCAACCCGGCGGGCAAGTGGCAGGTGCGGGTGCTGACCGAGGACGGGCAGTTGATCGGCGTGCTGCGTTTCGCAATTACCGACAGCACACCGGCCAAAGAAAAGTAATCCGGTTCGTGCTATTACGTAGGATCTCGTAACGGCCGTACAAGCACGGAGCTTATGACCAGCAGCCCAACCCCCGGCAGTGCCCACCTGGACACCGCGTTCAGCCCTGCCCGCCTGCGGGTCAGCGGCGACTGGACGCTCGCCCACTACACCGCGCTCAAGCATCTGAGCGAAAAGCTCCGCGGCCAGTACGACGCCAACACTTCCATCGATCTGAACGGCCTCGGTGCCCTCGACACCGCCGGCGCCTCGTTGCTGGTCGAGCTGCTCGGTTCCGAGCGCTTGGGCAAAACCGCCGAACACCCCGATTGCACCCTTTCAACTGCCGACCGCGCCTTGCTGCAAACCGTGTACTGCTCGCTGAGCGATTTCTGCGTGCCGATCAAGGAGCCGGAAATCAGCGTCAGCGTGCAACTGCTGACGCGCATTGGCCGCGCGGTGGACAAGGTCTGGACCGACACGCTGCAACTGCTCGGCTTCGTCGGCCTGATCCTTGAAGTCATCGCCCGTGGTCTGTTGCGGCCCAAGCGCTGGCGCATCACACCGATGATCGCGCACATCGAGCAGACCGGCCTCGATGCCGCGCCGATCGTGGCCTTGCTGACGTTTCTAGTCGGCGCGGTGGTGGCGTTTCTTGGCGCCACAGTGCTGGCCAGTTTCGGCGCGACGATTTTTACCGTGGATCTGGTCGGCTTCTCGTTCCTGCGCGAATTCGGCGTGCTGCTCACGGCGATCCTGATGGCCGGGCGCACCGCCAGTGCTTTTACCGCACAGATCGGCTCGATGAAGGCCAACGAAGAAATCGACGCGATCCGTACTCTCGGCCTCGACCCGATCGAATTGCTGGTGGTGCCGCGCGTGCTGGCGCTGCTGGTGGCGCTGCCGATGCTGACGTTTCTGGCGATGCTCTCGGGGATCGTCGGCGGCGGTGTGGTCTGCGCGGTGTCGCTGGACATCTCGCCGGCAATGTTCCTGTCGCTGCTGCAATCGGACATCGGCATTCAGCATTTTCTGGTCGGGCTGGTGAAGGCGCCGATCTTCGCCTTCCTGATCGCGGCAATTGGTTGCCTGGAAGGTTTCAAGGTCAGCGGCAGCGCCGAATCGGTCGGCGCGCACACCACCTCCAGCGTGGTGCAGTCGATTTTCGTGGTGATCGTGCTCGATGCGGTGGCTGCGCTGTTTTTCATGGAGATGGGCTGGTGAGTCGTCTACCCCGCGCGCCCTCGGAGGCGGTGATCGAAGTCCGTGGCCTGTGCAATCGCTTCGGCCCGCAGAGCGTGCACGAAAGGCTTGATCTGGACGTGTACAAAGGCGAAATCCTCGCCGTGGTCGGTGGCTCCGGTACCGGTAAATCGGTGCTGCTGCGCAGCATTGTCGGGCTGAATCGGCCCAGCGAGGGCATGGTCAAGGTCTTCGGCCAGAACCTGCCGAATCTGCCCGAGCATGAACGCTCGCTGATCGAAAGGCGCTTCGGTGTGTTGTTCCAGAAAGGCGCGCTGTTTTCCTCGCTGACCGTGACCGAGAACGTCGCCCTGCCCCTTATCGAGCACGCCGGCCTCAGCCGTCACGACGCCGAGCATCTGGCGGCGGTGAAACTGGCGCTGGCCGGGCTGCCGTTGTCGGCGGCGGACAAATACCCGGCGTCGCTGTCCGGCGGCATGATCAAGCGTGCGGCGCTGGCGCGGGCCCTGGCGCTGGATCCGGACATTCTGTTTCTCGACGAACCCACCGCCGGCCTCGATCCGATTGGCGCGGCGCAGTTCGATCAATTGATCCTGACCCTGCGTGATGCGTTGGGTCTGAGTGTGTTTCTGGTCACCCACGACCTCGACACGTTGTACACCATCACCGATCGCGTGGCGGTGCTGGCGCAGAAGAAAGTGCTGGTTGCCGGCCCTATCGACGACGTCTCGGAAACCGCCGACGCGTGGATTCACGAATACTTCCACGGCCCGCGCGGCCGCTCGGCGCTGGACGCCGCCAAATTGCTCAACGAGGTCTGATATGGAAACCCGAGCCCATCATGTGTTGATCGGCCTGTTCACGGTGATCGTCGTGGCCGGCGCCCTGCTCTTCGGCCTGTTTTTGGCCAAATCCAGCGTCGACACCGAGTTCAAGGATTACGAAGTGGTGTTCAACGAGGCGGTCAGCGGTCTGTCCAAGGGCAGCTCGGTGCAGTACAGCGGGATCAAGGTCGGTGACGTGGTCAGCCTGCGCCTCGACCCGCAGGACCCGCGCCGGGTGCTGGCGCGGATTCGTCTGGCGGGCGACACGCCGGTCAAGGAAGACACCCAGGCCAAACTGGCACTGACCGGCATTACTGGCACGTCGATCATTCAGCTCAGCGGCGGCACACCCGAGAGCCCGAAACTGCGCGGGCATGACGGCAAGCTGCCAACTCTGGTCGCCTCGCCCTCGCCTATCTCGCGTCTGCTCAACGACAGCAGCGACTTGATGACCGGCATCAGCGCCCTGCTGCAAAACGCCAACCACATGTTCTCCGCGGAAAACGTCGAGCGCGTGAGCAAGACCCTCGCCCATCTGGAACAGACCACCGGCACCATCAACGACCAGCGCGGCGACATCAAACAAGCCATGCAGCAACTGGCGACCGTCGGCAAACAGGCCGGCAGCATGCTCGAGCAGACCTCACTGCTGATGCGCAACGCCAACGGCCTGCTTAACGATCAGGGCAAGCAGGCCTTGGGCAGTGCCGAACAGGCGATGAAGTCGCTGGAGCAAAGCAGCGTGACCATCAACGGCTTGCTCAGCAAAAACCAGAATTCGCTGGATAACGGCATGCAGGGCCTCAACGGCCTGGCCCCGGCGATTCGCGAACTGCGCGAGACGCTGACCTCGCTGCGCGCCATTTCCCAACGCCTCGAGGCCAACCCCAGCGGCTACCTGCTGGGCAGCGACAAGAACAAGGAATTCACCCCATGAAGCTGACTCGAATCGCCCTGCTCGGCGCTGGCCTGACCCTCATCGGCGCGTGCTCGATCTTGCCCAAGTCGGAACCTTCGGATGTCTACCGCCTGCCCGCCGCCCAAGCGCCCGCCTCGGCCAGCCCGGCGGCGACGCAATCGTGGTCGCTGCGCTTGAATAAATTGCAGGCCAGCGAAGCACTGAACCGGCCGAGCATTGCCGTTATCCCGCAGGGCGATGTGATCAGCAGCTACAAGGGCTCGCGCTGGAGTGATCCGGCGCCGGTGCTGCTGCGCAATCGCCTGCTCGATGGATTTCAGCGTGACGGCAGAGTGACGTTGCTGAGCACCGACGACAGCAACTTCCAGGCGGATCTGGAACTGGGCGGCAGTTTGCAGGCGTTTCAGACGGAATATCAGGGCACCCAGGCCGGCGTTGTGGTGCGGATCGATGCGCTGTTGGTACGTGGTTATGACCAGCGAATTCTCGCCAGCCGCCGCTTCGAAGAGCGTCAACCGTTAAATGAAGTGCAGGTGCCAGCGGTGGTGGCCGGGTTTGGCCAGGCCAGTGATCGCCTTACGGCCAAGGTCGTCGCCTGGGCTGTGGAGCAAGGCCAGAAACTGGCCCCCCAAAGGCCTTAAGCCCAACACAATCCCTGTGGGAGCGAGCCTGCTCGCGAAAGCGGTGTATCAGTCACTTAAGCGTTGACTGACACTCCGTCTTCGCGAGCAGGCTCGCTCCCACATGGGAATTTTGCTCAGCCGAAGAACCAGTAGCAGACCCCGATAGCGCCCACCACTCCGGCAAACTCCGCCAGCAACGCACACCCCACCGCGTGCCGTGCGCGCTGAATGCCCACCGCGCCGAAGTACACCGCCAGCACATAGAACGTAGTTTCGGTACTGCCCTGCACCGTCGCCGCGACCAGCGCCGGGAAGCTGTCGACGCCGGAAGTCTGCATGGTCTCGATCAGCATCGCCCGTGCGGCGCTGCCGGAGAACGGTTTGACCATCGCCGTCGGCAGCGCATCGACGAAGCGCGTGTCCCAGCCGGCCCACTCGACCAGATAGCGAATACCGTCCAGGCCGAAATCCAGCGCACCAGACGCGCGCAATACGCCAACCGCACAGAGCATCGCCACCAGATACGGCAGCAGGTTTTTCGCCACATCGAAGCCTTCTTTCGCGCCTTCGACGAACGCTTCGTACACCTTGACCTTACGCAGCGCGCCGATCAGCAAAAACAGCATGATCAAGCCGAACAGCGTGAGATTGCCGAGGATCGACGACAATCCCGCCAGCGCTGTCGCGGAAAGCGTGCCGAGCAGGGCCATGAAGCCGCCAAGGATCAGCGCGCCGGGCAGCAGATAGGCGAGCACCACCGGGTCCCAGATGCGCAGGCGTTGCATGAAGGCTACGGAAAGGAAACCGACAATGGTCGAGCAACTGGTCGCCAGCAGAATCGGCAGGAACACCAGCGTCGGATCCGGCGCGCCTTGCTGGGCGCGGTACATGAAGATGGTCACGGGCAGCAGGGTCAGCGACGAGGCATTGAGCACCAGAAACAGAATCTGCGCGTTGCTGGCGATGGTGGCGCTGGGGTTCAGCTCCTGCAGCGCTTTCATGGCTTTCAGGCCGATCGGCGTGGCGGCGTTGTCCAGGCCCAGACCGTTGGCGGCGAAATTCAGCGTGATCAGGCCAAGGGCAGGGTGGCCGGGCGGGACTTCCGGCATCAGCCGCAGAAACAGCGGGCCGAGGACCTTGGCCAGCCACTCGACGATCCCGGCCTTTTCGGCGATGCGCAGAAAGCCCAGCCACAGGGTGAGGGTGCCGAACAGCAGCACCATGACTTCGACCGACAGCTTGGCCATGGCGAAAATGCTTTCCACCATCGCCGCGAAGATCCCGGCGTTGCCGCCGATCAGCCACTGCGCCAGCGCCGACACGGCTGCCACGATGAAGAAGCCAAGCCACAGGCCATTAAGCATCAGTCAAATCCCCCGAAGAATGCGGCGAATGATAGCGGGGTCGTCAGAAACGACAAACCCCGGATTGCTCCGGGGTTTGTCTGGATCTGCTGCCACCGATTCACCGGGTGACGCCAATCTACTGTAGGAGCTGCCGAAGGCTGCGATCTTTTGATTTTGTTTTTTAAAAGCAAGATCAATAGATCGCAGCCTCCGGCAGCTCCTACAGGATTTCGCTTTAGTTCTTGGAAATCTCGCCAGCCGGCAGTTTTTCCTTGCTGCGCCAGTGCGGCAGGGAGTTCCAGTAGCGCTCGCCCTTGGCGTCGTCGTACATGCCTTCCCAGCGCGCGATAACCAGCACCGCCAGAGCATTACCGATCACGTTCAGTGCGGTACGCGCCATGTCCATGATGCGGTCGACACCGGCGATGAATGCCAGGCCTTCCAGCGGGATGCCAACGCTGCCCAAGGTTGCCAGCAGCACCACGAAAGACACGCCCGGTACGCCGGCGATACCTTTGGAGGTGACCATCAGCGTCAACACCAGCAGCAGTTGCTGGCTGATCGACAGGTCGATGCCATACAGCTGGGCAATGAAGATCGCCGCGATCGACTGGTACAGGGTCGAGCCGTCGAGGTTGAACGAGTAACCGGTCGGTACCACGAAGCTGCAGATGGCTTTCGGCGCGCCGTAGGCTTCCATTTTCTCGATGACACGTGGCAGCACGGTTTCCGAGGAGGCGGTGGAGTAGGCCAGTACCAGCTCATCCTTGAAGATGCGCATCAGCTTGAGCACCGAGAAGCCGAACAGCTTGGCGATCAGGCCCAGCACGACGAAGGCGAAGAAGGCGATGGCGACGTAAACCAGGATCACCAGTTTCGCCAGCGGCAGCAGCGAGGCGAAGCCGAAGTTGGCCACGGTCACCGCGATCAGTGCGAACACGCCGATCGGGGCGTAGTTCATGATCATGTGGGTGACCTTGAACATGCTTTCCGAAACGCCCTGGAACATCTTCACCAGCGGCTCGCGCAGGTCCGACTGCAGGCTCGACAGGCCGAGACCGAACAGCACGGAGAAGAAGATGATCGGCAGCATTTCGCCGCGAGCCATGGCCGCGAAGATGTTCGACGGGATCAGGTTGAGGATGGTTTCGATGAATGCATGTTCATGCTGCACTTCGGCGGCGGTCGCCTGATACTTGGAGATATCCACCGTGCCCAGGGTGCTCATGTCGATGCCGGTGCCCGGATGGAACACGTTGGCCAGCACCAGGCCGACGACGATGGCGATGGTGGTGACGATCTCGAAATAGATGATCGTCTTCAGGCCGATACGCCCGAGCTTCTTGGCGTCGCCGACGCCAGCGATGCCGACGATCAGCGAGGAAATGACGATCGGGATCACGATCATCTTGATCAGACGGATAAAGATATCGCCTGCCGGTTGCAGGACGTTGCTGATCCACCAGGCCTTTTCGGCACTGAAGTGGTTGAGCAACGCACCAATTGCAATCCCCAGAATCAGACCGATGAGGATCTGCCAGGCGAGGCTGATTTTTGCCTTCTTCATTATCTTTACCCTTACTTGCGTTTGACTCAGGCACATGCAGGAACTGGAACGCTCATCAGCGGAAAAGTCTGTGCATCTGCCTCCGTATAAGGTGCCCCGAAGCGAGTGTTTACGGCTCTTCGGCGGGCGAAAAAAGGCGCAACTATTCCGATGCAAGGTGGCGCCGTCTAATGCCGTAAACGCCTACCCTATGCCTAATCGGCATGAGCTTTTTCATTTGAAACTGGCGTCCCAAGCGGTTCGATTGTGACATTTGTGCCGGCATAAGTGCCGTGAACCGGCCGTTACAGCGTGGCCTGGTTAAATTTTTGCACAGGCAAAACCGGCGGAAATTTCCGGAAAAAGTCTGAATCGCAAGACTAGAAGTCACACGGAACGAGCGCGATCTTTGTCGATATACGGTCGCCAGGAAACACCGCGAAATGTTTTCCTCGCAGTGTCGACGATTGAAAAAAGGAATTTGGCGTGCTGGATCAATGTTTTAGCGGATTCAAAGCCCAGCGCAGATTCGTCAGACCACCGGGTCGACGAACCTGCGGCGCAGCTTTTACCCTGACCCGGCCCTTGCGCAGGTACTCCCTGTACCCGTAGGTCACTCCGACCCTGTATCAGTCAGAACATCCCGGCCCCCTGGTCATGCACCGACCCTCATCGGGCGATGCAATGGAAAGCAGCGGGGCGCTGCTTTCGTGTTCGAAATCGTTGCGCGTCCTGCGTCAGTACCACTTAGGATCTTTCTTCAGGGTTTCCATCAGCAGATCCTGCATGCCCTGATCAGGTTTGCCGAAGAAGCGATAAGTCGCGTGTCGCGTCGGCGACTTGTCCTGCGGCAGACCTTCCGGCACATCGACCAGCATGGCGTAGGCGTCATCCTTGTCGAAGCTGAAGGCCACGATCAAACGGTGATTCAGACACTTGTCCTGACTCTCGCAGAGCGGGCCGACCAGATACTGATCGCCATCTTCCGTAACGGCATGCATCTGTTGTTCGGAGGTGCCGGACAGGTTGATCACCCATTCCGGTACGCGCTCTTCCTTTTTGATCACGCCTTCCCAGGTTTCACGGTACTGCGCGTCGGAGGCGAGCAGTTCGTTGACCCGGGTCTGGCCGTCATTGGCCGCCATGGCCATGGCACTGCCGCCCAGAAGCAGGGCGGCGGCCAATGTCTTGAGACCGATCATCGTTAACCTCGGCCGCGACGGCCAAAGAAGAAGGAAGCGATGAACATCACCAGGAACACGACAAAGAGAATCTTGGCGATACCCGTGGCGGTGCCCGCGATACCACCGAAGCCCAGAACGGCGGCGATGATGGCAATGATCAAGAATGTAATTGCCCAGCTCAACATGGTGATTCTCCTTACTTCTCTATTTAGGGGTGTTTCCGGTTTCCGGCGCTACGCGCCCGAATGTGTTCAAAGGCTTAGAAAACCCAGCGCTCTTCCCGTGGCAATTGATCCAGCGGTTGCGCCTGGTCGACATCGATCATGTGCATCGAAGCGTTCTCGGCCTGGCTGCTGCTCACGGCACTGAAGTGCGTTTGAGTGCTGTGCTGCATCGAAATCAGTGGCTCGGGTTTGCGGCTGTTTTCCCAGCTCATGTACTGCTGGCAGACGATCAGGGTGATCAGCAACGCCAGTACACCGAACAGACCTTGCTGGATCTGCAGTGGCGAAATACGTACTTGGGCGGCGATTGGGCGAGTCATCCTGTGTTCCTCACGCTTGTTCGGTTGGGGCAGTGCTGTTCTGCCCGGGCTGAGTAAGGTATTGCAGCCTGCATGCCAGTTTTTTAATCTGTGAAAAAACCAATAAAAACAATAAGTTATACGTGATTGAGAAATTTCCTAAGACGCATCCTGCACGATGGCTCTTCTGCGGTCGTGCGCAATGCACGATTATTTCGTGGGAAATTTCGATGATATGGAATTGCTACCGGTACGCAGATGTCAGAAGAGGACGCAGGATCTGCCCTGCAAAACGCAGAATGCTTTAAAACTCAACGAAATCAATGAATTGGCCGTTATGGCAGTAGAGAGCTACCCTCCTATGGCTGGTATCGTTCAGAATCAACCATGCAACTTGCCCGATTTTTCCGGGACTAACCCAAGACTAATCACTATGGAGCGTAGGAAAAATGGAATCTGCCACTGAGCAACAAGGCCGCATTCTGCTGGTGGACGATGAATCCGCCATCCTGCGTACGTTTCGTTATTGCCTCGAAGACGAAGGCTATACGGTAGCCACCGCCAATAGCGCGGCCCAGGCCGATGCTTTGCTGCAACGTCAGGTCTTCGATCTGTGCTTCCTTGATTTGCGCCTGGGCGAGGACAACGGTCTCGACGTCCTCGCGCAGATGCGCATTCAGGCGCCGTGGATGCGCGTAGTGATCGTCACCGCCCATTCGGCGGTCGACACCGCCGTTGATGCCATCCAGGCCGGCGCCGCCGATTATCTGGTCAAGCCGTGCAGCCCTGATCAACTGCGCCTGGCCACCGCCAAGCAGCTGGAAGTGCGCCAGCTCTCCGCGCGCCTCGAAGCGCTGGAAGGCGAGATCCGCAAACCGAAAGACGGTCTCGATTCCCACAGCCCGGCGATGAAAGTCGTGCTGGAAACGGCCCGGCAGGTCGCAAGCACCGACGCCAACATTCTTATCCTTGGCGAGTCCGGCACGGGTAAAGGTGAACTGGCCCGTGCGATCCACGGCTGGAGCAAGCGCGAGAAGAAATCCTGCGTCACTATCAACTGCCCGTCGCTGACTGCCGAGCTGATGGAAAGCGAGCTGTTTGGCCATAGCCGTGGCGCGTTTACCGGCGCCAGCGAAAGCACGCTGGGTCGAGTCAACCAGGCGGACGGCGGCACGCTGTTTCTCGACGAGATCGGCGACTTTCCGCTGACGTTGCAGCCCAAGTTGCTGCGCTTCATTCAGGACAAGGAATACGAGCGGGTCGGCGATCCGGTCACTCGCCGCGCCGATGTGCGCATCCTCGCTGCGACCAACCTCAATCTCGAAGACATGGTCCGCGACGGACGTTTCCGTGAAGACCTGCTCTATCGCCTCAACGTCATCACCCTGCATCTGCCGCCCCTGCGCGAGCGCGCCGAAGACATCCTGACCCTCGCCGATCGTTTCCTTGCGCGTTTCGTCAAAGAGTACGCACGCCCAGCGCGCGGCTTCAGCGATGAGGCCCGGGAAGCACTGCTCGGTTATCGCTGGCCGGGCAACATTCGCGAACTGCGCAACGTCGTCGAGCGAGCCAGCATCATCTGCCCGCAGGAACGCGTGGAAATCAGCCACCTGGGCATGGCCGAACAACCGGCCAACAACGCGCCACGGGTCGGCGCGGCGCTGAGCCTGGACGAGCTGGAGAAAGCGCACATCGGCGCGGTGCTGGCCACCGCCGGCACTCTGGATCAAGCGGCGAAAACCCTCGGCATCGACGCCTCGACCCTGTATCGCAAACGCAAGCAGTACAACCTGTGAGCACTGCGCGATGAAACTGGCGATCAAGCTGCGCACGCGCCTGTTCCTGAGCATTTCTGCGTTGATCACCGTGGCCTTGCTCGGGCTCTTGCTCGGGCTGGTCAGCGTGATGCAGATGGCCGGGTCACAGGAAGCGCTGGTGCGCAGCAACTTCGTCACCCTGGATCTGGGGCTCAAGCTGCGCCAGACCCTCGGTGATCAATTGATCATCATGCTCGCCGAAAAACCCGATCCCGTTGCGTTCGAAGCGTCCAAACAGCACTACTTCGAGTTGCTCGACCAAGGCATCGCCCAGCAGCCGGAGGGCTATGACCAGCCTTACGGTTTCCGCCAGGCCAAAGCCGACTACCTGAACTTCCTCGCCTCATTCGACGTGACCGCCGAAGCGGCGAAGAACGCCAGCACCACCGCGGATTTCCGCGAGCGCTTCAACATTCTGCGTAATGGCCTGATTGCTGAGCACAAACATGCGCTGGAAACCATTAACGCGGTCCAGCACGCTGCCCGTGAACGCGCGTTGCTGATTGCCGGGCTGCTTGGCCTGGTCGGGCTGGCGGTACTGATCATCGGTTTCGTCACCGCCCAAGGCATCGCCCGACGCTTCGGCGCGCCGATCGAAGCGCTGGCCAAGGCTGCCGACAACATCGGCCAGGGCAACTATGACGTGACCCTGCCGATTTCCACGGCCATGGAAGTCAACCTGCTGTCGCGACGCTTCGGCCTGATGGCCGAGGCGTTGCGCGAACACCAGGCGATGAATGTCGACGAACTGTTGGCTGGTCAGCAGCGCTTGCAAGCGGTGCTCGACAGTATCGACGACGGTTTGTTGATGATTGATCGCCAGGGCCAGCTCGAACACCTCAATCCTGTGGCTCAGCGCCAGTTGGGCTGGGAAGACGACCGGCTCGGCCAGGGCTTGGGCACCGCACTCGGGCGCCCGGAGCTGGATGCGCAACTGCAATTGGTCCTGCGCGGCGGCACGCTGGAGCGCGCGCCGGAAGATCTGAGCATCGAAGTCGATGGCGAATCGCGCCTGCTGACCTACAGCCTGACGCCGGTCAGTCATACCCAGGGGCATATTCTCGGCGCGGTGATGGTGCTGCACGACGTCACCGAGCAACGCGCGTTCGAGCGCGTGCGCAGTGAGTTTGTCTTGCGCGCTTCCCACGAGCTGCGCACGCCGGTGACGGGCATGCACATGGCCTTCGGGCTGTTTCGCGAGCGGGCCAAGTTCCCGGCGGAATCGCGCGAAGCCGACCTGCTGGATACGGTCAACGAAGAAATGCAGCGTCTGATGCAGTTGATCAACGACTTGCTCAACTTCTCGCGCTACCAGAACGGCCTACAGAAACTCACTCTGGCGCCATGTTCCATTGAAGACTTGCTGGAGCAGGCGCAGCTGCGCTTTGCCGACGTGGCTGCGGCCAAAGGTGTTGCGCTGAACGTCGAGATTCAAGGCCCGCTGCCGAGGTTGCAGGCTGATCAGGCGCAACTTGATCGCGTCCTCGACAACTTGATCGACAACGCCCTGCGGCACACCGCCCGCGACGGGCAGATCCGTCTGCAGGCACGCCGCCATGGCGAGCGGGTCATCATCAGCGTCGAAGACAATGGCGAAGGCATTGCCTACGGCCAGCAGGGGCGGATTTTCGAGCCGTTCGTGCAGGTCGGGCGCAAAAAGGGTGGTGCCGGCCTTGGGCTGGCGCTGTGCAAGGAAATCGTCCAGCTGCACGGCGGGCGCATGGGCGTTTATTCGCGGCCGGGGCAGGGCACTCAGTTCTACATGGCGCTGGCGGTTTAGGCTTCATCGTCCATACGCCGTCCGGCCAGGCGTCGTCCACGGGTGATCAGTTCAATGAACTGCACGGCGCTCAGTGCGTGAGCGAACAGCCAGCCCTGACCGAACTTGACCCCCTCACTGCTGAGCAGCGCTGCCTGGGATTCCAGCTCGATACCTTCGGCAATCACTTTCAGATCCAGCGCCTGCGCCATGTGAATGATGTGCGGAGCGACGCCGCTGCTCGCTGCGTCATGGCCCAGCGCATCGATGAACGCCTTATCGATCTTCAGGCAGTCCACTGGCAAGGTCTGCAGATAGGCGAGGCTGCAATAGCCGGTGCCGAAATCATCGATCAGCACCTGATGGCCAACGTCGCGCAAGGCTTGCAGGTTTTCCCGCGCCACCACCACATCGATCAGACCCCGCTCGGTGACTTCGAAGGCTATCTGCCGCGCGGCGACACGGTGCAGCGCGAGCAGCCGCGCCATGACCTGGCCGATGCGCGGCACCATGACATCGCAGGCCGCGAGGTTCACCGAGATATACAGCTGCGGATTGGCGCGCAGTAACTGACCCAGCTGTTCGAGCAGACGCTGCAAGACGAAGTCGGTCATCTGCCGGATCTGCCCGGTGTTCTCCGCCATGGGAATGAACAGGTCGGGGCTGGTCAGCGTGCCGTCCGGGCGCCGCCAGCGCAGCAGCGCTTCGGCGCCGACGCAGTTGCGGCTGTCGAGATCGAAGATCGGCTGATACAGCACCTGCAACTCACCCCGGCGGATCGCCCCGTGCAGCTCGGCATCCAGCGACTGGCGCTGACGCACCAGCAGCAAGGTCAGAAAGCCGACAACGGCCCCGGCGATCAGGCACACCGGCAACAGCCACCACCACACCGCCGGGACGTGCATGCCCGTGCGCGGCGTAATCAGCACCAATTGATATTCCGGGTTGTCGGTGGGCATGCGATAGATCAGCCGCGTTTGCGTGACTTGCAGCGCATCAGGGCTCTTCGGTGGCCAGGGTTCGGTCGGTGGCCAGGTCTGTGCGGTGCCGAGCACCGGAATCGCGCGAGTGCCGTGATCGAGTACCACCAGCAGGCTGCTGCCGGACGACAGATCGACCATGTCGGTCAAATGCCCGCGCGAGGTAGCGACACGAAAGTTGCCGCGACCGAGCATCAGCGCCGCGCGGTTTTCATCGGGTTCGGTGGTGGTATTCAGCCAATAGCTGTAGGTTGGGCCCTGAATGTCCGGCGCGCGCACCAACGACAGTCCTTCCTGGCGTGGACGGTTGGAGCAGAACCGCGAGGCGTCCATGTACGCGGCTTCGTAGACGAAGCGGTAGTTGAAGGTGACTTGCTGCAAGGTCGCGATCATTTCTTCGTCGCAGCCGCGCAAGGGCTGGGCTTCAAGGTCGTCGAGACTTTCGCGCAACTGGCCGAACAATTGTTCGAGGCGCGCGAGGAAACGCTCGCCTTGGGCGTTCATTTCCTGGCTCTCGCGCATTTCCATCTGGCGCATCGCCGCGAACATACCGCCGGCGATCAGCAGGCTGGCGCTGAGGACAGCCGCGATCATCGCCAAAAAAACAGGGCGATAAAACCAGCTACGCAGCGTCTCTCGGGTCGCAGCCATCAGGGATTTTCCGAAGAATTACCATGAGTTATAGCTGCTGATTGCGATTTCGCCCTTACCGTCGGGCGGGCGTCATTATTTTGTCTGATTGAGGACCAAAAGAAGTGCCGCGGTTTGTGCATCCGGGGTGCCGTCGAAGCGGGCAGGGCGGTAATGCATCTGGAACGCGGCGAGGACATGGCGCGTGGCGACGTCCAGTTCGCCAGTCTGCGGCGTGTCGTAACCCAGACGCGCGAGTTGCGCCTGGAACCAGCCGATCTCCGGCAACGGGTTGCTGTTGAACACCGCCTGCTGACGCGCCACTGCTTGCTCGTTCGGCCACAGGCCGAGACCTTCGGCGGCGAGACGTTTCCAGGGGAACAGTGGCCCCGGATCAAGCTTGCGCAACGGCGCGATGTCACTGTGACCGATGATGTGCCGCGGGCTGATGCCGTTGCGTTTGCTGATGTCCTTGAGCAGGGTGATCAACGACTGGATCTGCGCTTCGCTGTACGGATACCACAGGCGCCCGGTCGGGGTGTCCTTGTAGCCGGGATTGACGATTTCGATGCCGATGGAACTGGAGTTCAGCCAGGTACGGCCCTGCCACTGACTTTCGCCGGCGTGCCAGGCGCGCTGGTTTTCGTCCATCAGCTTGTACACGGTGGCGCTCTTGTCATCGCCGATCAGGTAATGGCTGCTGACGTCGCCATGGGTCAGCAATTGCAGCGAACGCTCCAGCGACGCCGAGGTGTAATGCACCACAACGAACTGGATGCGGCTGTCGTAATTGGCCGAAGGGTGGGTGGTGTCATAGCGCGGACCGCTGGCGCAACCGGCGAGGACGAGCAGCGAGGCAACAAGGGCAAGGAATTTCATGGCAGAGGACGATACGCTGAAAACGATAATGCAACAGTGTAACGTACGGATTTGCTCAGAGTCCGCCAGCGGGCGGATTTAAACAAAATGGAACAATTGCCTTAGCCGAGCTCGACTCGGTTGCGCCCGGCGTTTTTTGCTCGGTACAGCGCCTGATCGGCTCTTTTCAGCACCAGATCGCTGTGTTCTCCCACCCGGAATGACGCGAGTCCCATGGAAATGGTGATAGTCACTCGCTCGCCCTTGAAATGAAACGGGCATGCTTCGATCGCCGCGCGCAGGGTTTCCAGCAGTTTCGCGCCCACCGCTGGTGGCGTCGCGGGCAGCAACAGCACGAACTCTTCACCACCAAAACGGGCGATGAAATCCGAGCCGCGCAGGCGTTTGCGCAATACCGTGGCGATGATCTTCAGCACTTTGTCGCCGGCCAGATGGCCGTAGCTGTCGTTGATCCGCTTGAAGTGATCGAGGTCGAGCATGGCCAGGCTGAGGGTGTTGCCGTGCTGCTGCCATTGCTGGATTTCATGCTCGAGGCGCTCGCTCCACGCCGCGCGGTTGGGCAGGCCGGTGAGCGGATCAATCAGGGCTTTCTGCCGCTGCTCTTCTAGGTGTTCACGGAAGCCCATGGCTTCCTGCTCCATATGCGCCACGCGCTCCGACAGGCTCTTCAACCTGGCGGCGACTTCCTGCTCGCGGGCGTCGCGCTGCTTCTGGTGCTGGTCCATCGTTCCCAGCAGGCCTTCCAGATGATTCTCCAGCACATGCTTGAGGTCATCGAGGTCGGCTGCTTGCTGGACGCTGCTCTGCAAGCCGTCGACCTGCTCGCGAATCTGCGTGTCCATGGCCCGCGCCGCCGAGCTATTGTCGGCATGCCCTTCGCTGGCCGCTTGCAGGTTGCTCTGAAACGCTTCGAGGCGTTCGTTGAGTTGCTGCAGATAGGCTTCGAATTCGTGCTGACCGCTGTCGGTAATCGCCAGCATCAAGGTTGCGAGATCGTCGAGGATCGGTAGCAGTTCGTACCAGTTGAGCCCGTGTTTGAGCCGTTCGCGCATGGCCTCGGCTTGCGGCCGGTGGCGCTCGGGCAGGGTCAGGTCGTCGAGCAGGCCGATCAGCGTGTCTTCGATATGTCGGGCCACGGAGCTGTAGGACGGCTCCGGAGAATCCGGCAGCGCGAAGAGGATGTCGTGCTCCGATTGCTCCGGGTCGATGGCGGCCAAGGCCTGAGCAATCGGCTCGGGCAAGGGCAGGCTGTCGAGAGTCAGCGGGAAAGGATCGCCGGGGTGGCTCAGTTCGTCGGGGTTGAACGCCTCGGTTGCTGGCGCAGCGACGGTCATCTCGGTGTCAGCGGCTGGTTCAACCTGCGCTGGCTCGGCTTCAACGGCGACCACAGGCGCAGCGAACGCAACGACTTGCGGCTCATCAGGCGGCGTCTGGACAGGCGCCTCGATGACGGTCTCGGGCGCTGCGATCGCTGGCTCCACGTTGGCCACCGGTGCCGATTGCGCAGGCTCCGGTTCAGGTTGCCGGGCTTCGACCGGTTGCGGCACTGGTGTTGCTGGTATGTCGGCCGCCGGTGCAGCGGCTTCCTCACCGTCACGGCTGCCAAACAAACGCTGCAACAGCCCCGGCCGGCCAGGCTCGGCAGGCGTTTCCAACTGACTCAAGGCCTTGCCCTGCAAGCCACTGAGTTCGCTCAGCAGCAGCGGCATTTCCCGTGCCTGACCGACGCGGCTGTCCAGTTGTTTGGCGAATTTCTTCAGCGGTTGCGCGACTTCGCGCGGCAGTGGCAGGGCCTGCAACTGGGTGACCAGCGCGGTCAGCGCGGTGCTGACCTGATCAATGCGGGTCTCACGGCGCTGCTCGGAGTCGAGCACGGCTTTTTCCAGACGCGGCAGCAGGGCGGCGAGGCCGGCGTCCATGTCATCGGTACGCACGACTTCGCGCATTTCTTTCATGCACTGATCGACGACCTTGTCGGTGCCCTCGGCCGCCAGCGTGCTGCGCACCAGACCGCGCCGCAGCAGGTCGAGCCGCGCGGCCCAGCGGCGCTCGAGCTTGTCCTGCTGTTCGATGCTCTTGAGGTACTTCTCTTTCCAGCGCTGGGCGTCGTCGCTCATTCACAGGTTCCGCGAGGGGCAGGGCTCAACGCGGGCAATGCGTCAGCCGTGAGCGAACCCGGCAGACGAATTTCCACCGCGACCGGCAGGTGATCGGAAATGGGCTGGGCCAGCACCTCGACCTTTTCCAGGGTCAGGGTCGGGCTGAGCAGAATATGATCAAGGCAACGCTGGGGGCGCCAGCTGGGGAAGGTCGCTTCCACCTGCGGGGCCAGCAGGCCGAGATCGCGTAACGGCGAGTGTTCGAGCAGGTCGCTGGCATGGGTATTCATGTCGCCCATCAGCACCTGATGCTTGTAACCGCTGATCAAATCACGAATGTAGGCCAGTTGCAGGCTGCGCGTCCGCGCGCCGAGGGCCAGGTGCATCATCACCACCACCAGCGCTTCCGGACCTTCGCCGAAGCGCAGCAGGATCGCGCCGCGACCTTTCGGGCCGGGCAGCGGGTGATCCTCGATCGCCCACGGCTTCAGGCGACTGAGCACGCCATTGCTGTGCTGGGCCAGTCGACCGAGGTTGCGATTGAGTTGTTGATACCAGTAGGGAAAGGCGCCGAGGTGGGCCAGATGTTCGACCTGATTGACGTAGCCCGAACGCAGGCTGCCACCATCGGCTTCCTGCAGCGCGACCAGATCGAAGTCGCCGAGCAGGTCACCGATCTTCTGCAGATTGCCGGAACGCCCGGTGTGCGGCAGCAGATGCTGCCAGCTGCGGGTCAGGTAATGCCGATAGCGCTCGGTGCTGATGCCGACCTGAATGTTGAAACTGAGCAAGCGCAGACGCTGGTCTGCGGGCAGGCCCGTAGACGCCAGATGATGCTCGTTGACCTGCGGATCATGCAGGCCAACGATGCGTTCGGACTTCCAGCGGCGCATGGCGAATGCCGCGCTTAGTTGGCAGCAGCCTTGTTCGCCGCTCGCTCTTTGGCGACCAGATCGTCAGCCAGTTTCAGGGCTTGCTCGGCACCACCGGCAGAGCCGATGTCGAAGCGGTATTTACCATTGACGATCATGGTTGGCACGCCAGTGATTTCGTACTTCTTCGCCAGCTCACGGGCCTTGATGATCTGGCCTTTGATAGCGAACGAGTCGAAGGTGGCGAGGAACTTGTCCTTGTCCACGCCTTGAGTGGCGAGGAAGTCAGCCATGTCGTTCTTGTCGGTGAGCTTCTTGTGTTCTTTCTGGATCGCGTTGAACACGGCGTTGTGCACCTGGTGCTCGACACCCATGGCTTCCAGGGTCAGGAACATCTGGCCGTGAGCGTCCCATGGGCCGCCGAACATGGCAGGAATGCGCACGAAGTTGACGTCGGACGGCAGTTTTTCAACCCATGGATTGATCACCGGCTCAAAAGCGTAGCAATGCGGGCAGCCATACCAGAACAGCTCGACCACTTCGATTTTGCCAGGCTCTGCCACCGGGACCGGGTTGGCCAGTTCGACGTAAGGGGCGGCAGGGGCTTCAGCGGCCTGGGCGGTGACGCCGAACAGGCTGGCAGCGACGAGGGCGGCGCTGATGATCAGATTACGCATGCTTTACTCCTGAACAATTTGGGTCGCCTCGCTCGACCTGTTGCGACACAGATCCTGGCGGGCATGAGTGCTGTAGTGTAACGGCAGCGGCCACAAAAAAGGGCGGCCAAAGCCACCCTTTTTATACTTGCTGCGAAGGATTAATCGAGCGTTAACGTGGCCGGCGCTGCGCGCCTCGTTCAGCCCTCGATTCAGGGCCTCAGTGCAGGCCCTGGATGTAGCTGGAAACCGCAGCGATGTCTTCGTCGCTCAGCTTGCGTGCGATGGTGCGCATGGTCATCGCGTCGCCGTCGTTGGCGCGACCGCCGTCTTCCTTGCGGAAATCGGTCAGCTGCTTGGCGATGTATTGCGCATGCTGGCCACCCAGATGGGGGAAGCCTGCTGCAGCATTGCCGGAGCCGTTCGGCGAGTGGCAGCCGGTGCAGGCTGGCAGACCTTTTTCCAGGTTGCCGCCACGGAACAGCGCTTCACCGCGAGCGACGATCTTCGGATCGGCGGCGCCGACGCTGCCTTTCTGGCTGGCGAAGTACGCGGCGATGTCGGCCAGATCCTGATCATTCAGGTTGGTCAGCAGCCCGGTCATTTCCAGCACCACGCGCTTGCCCGACTTGATGTCGTGCAATTGCTTGTCGAGGTAGCGTTCACCTTGACCTGCCAGTTTCGGAAAGTTTGGCGCCATGCTGTTGCCGTCCGGGCCATGGCAGGCTCCGCACACGGCAGCTTTGGCCTGGCCTGCTGCGGCATCGCCGGCAGCATGGGCGAGACCTGAAATTCCCACGGTCAACAGCAGACTCACGATCAATTTGTTCATCAGCTAATCCAACTACGGCTAAGGGTTAAGTTATGGACCGGGCTTACTCTCGCTCATCCAAAGGATGATGGCCTGGTAATCCTCGGCACTGCAGTCCATGCACAAACCACGCGGCGGCATCGCCTTGAAACCCTGGGTCACGTGTTGCACCAGCGTCCCCATACCTTTCGCCAACCTCGGCGTCCAAGCTTCCTGATCGCCTCTTGCGGGCGCCATGGGTAGTTGGCCGGAATGACAGGCACCACAAACACGGTTGTACACAGCTTCCGGATCCTGTGTAGCCTGTGCGCTGTAAAGCGGCATCAAGACTCCGGCAGCCAGCAGCCATTTCGTCATAAAACGACCTTTTCAGGGTTGAGAGCGTTCTGCGTTCTAATGCGCAATCAAAGTCTGTCGCTCTCGTGAACTTCATCCTTCGCTGGGACAAAGCACACACAAAATCTGCGGCATTATATACTGGCGTCACTGAAACGGAAGCGACACCGCGTTCCGCGCCCAATCCCGGCGCCGCCCACATCGGAAATCCCATGCAACTCAAGAATCCCATCCTCGGCCTGTGCCAACAGTCCACGTTCATGCTCAGTGCCGCCAAAGTCGATCAATGCCCAGACGACGAAGGCTTCGAAGTGGCGTTTGCCGGTCGTTCCAACGCTGGCAAATCCAGCGCGCTGAACACCCTGACCCACGCCAGCCTGGCGCGCACCTCGAAAACTCCGGGTCGCACACAGCTGTTGAACTTCTTCAAGCTAGACGAAGATCGCCGTCTGGTCGACCTGCCGGGGTACGGTTATGCAAAAGTACCGATCCCGCTCAAGCAACACTGGCAGCGCCACCTCGAGGCTTACCTCGGTGGTCGGGAGAGTTTGAAAGGTCTGATCCTGATGATGGACATCCGCCATCCGATGACCGACTTCGACCTGCTGATGCTCGACTGGGCCGTCGCCGCCGGCATGCCGATGCACATCCTGCTGACCAAGGCCGACAAGCTCACCTACGGCGCAGCCAAGAACACCTTGTTGAAAGTACAGTCGGAAATCCGCAAAGGCTGGGGCGACTCGATCACCATCCAGTTGTTCTCCGCACCAAAACGCATGGGCCTGGAAGAGGCCTACACTGTACTGGCCGACTGGATGGAACTGGCAGACAAAAACACCGAGGCCGCTGCCGAGTAAATTCAGAATGGGGAAAAATTGGTTGTGATGTGGCCAGGCAAGGCAAAAGTAGCGCTAAAACGGCCGGGGTCGCGCTCGACTTTAGGGTACCTAAATGAGCATTTTTAGCGATGCTTTTAACGCAGCATGGCCGCGCTACAGCCGATTTTTTGGCAAAAAAAGCCCCGGATTTCATTGGGGAGGGAGAAATTCCGGGGTTCAAGTTCCGAACCGCTAGGGCGGGGTTCAGATATCTGCCAACACTTAACACAACATAGGAGCATCGAAGGGCTTCACCAGCCATTCAGTACCTCTGAGTGTTCGATCGACAGATTAGTTCAGATTTTTTTCAAAAAGCTTTGGAATAGCTTCAAGCATTTATCGGTCTAAGCCCGGTTTCCGGGGCTTGCCGCGACGGCGCGTCGCGGCAACTCTGCCAATACTCAGTGCGCTTCATCCCAGTTGTTGCCCACGCCAACTTCCACCAGCAGCGGCACATCCAGTTGCGCCGCTTCGCTCATGTGCGTACGAATCTCGGCGCTGACCTGCTCGACCAGATCTTCGCGAACCTCCAGCACCAGTTCGTCGTGCACTTGCAGGATGACTCGGGCATCCAGACCCGACGTGGTCAGCCAGTTATCCACAGCCACCATGGCTTTCTTGATGATGTCCGCTGCCGTGCCCTGCATCGGCGCGTTGATCGCCGTGCGTTCAGCGGCGGCGCGTTCCTGCGGCTTGTTCGAGTTGATCTCCGGTAGGTAGAGGCGACGGCCGAAGAAAGTTTCGACGTAACCCTGATCCGCCGCCTGCGCACGGGTGCGCTCCATGTATTCGCGAACGCCTGGATAACGGGCGAAGTAGGTGTCGATGTAAGCCTTGGCGGTCTTGGTGTCGACGCCGATGTCCTTGCCGAGCTTCTGCGCGCCCATGCCGTAGATCAGGCCGAAGTTGATCGCCTTGGCGCTGCGGCGCTGGTCGGATGTCACTTGATCAAGCTCGACCTTGAATACTTCGGCAGCGGTTGCAGTGTGCACGTCGAGATTGTTGCGGAAGGCGTTCATCAGGCCTTCGTCGCGGGACAGGTGCGCCATGATCCGCAGTTCGATCTGTGAGTAGTCCGCCGCCAGCAGTTTGTAGCCCTTCGGCGCGACGAACGCCTGACGAATGCGCCGGCCTTCGGCAGTACGTACCGGGATGTTCTGCAGGTTCGGATCACTGGAGGACAGGCGCCCGGTCGAAGCCACGGCCTGATGATACGAGGTGTGGATGCGCCCGGTGCGCGGGTTGATCTGCTCCGGCAGGCGATCGGTGTAGGTGCTTTTCAACTTGCTCATCGAGCGGTGCTCCATCAGCACCTTCGGCAAGCGGTGATCGTCTTCGGCGAGTTTCGCCAGCACTTCTTCGGCGGTGGACGGCTGGCCTTTGGCGGTTTTCTTCAGCACCGGCAGGCCGAGCTTTTCATAAAGAATCACGCCCAGCTGCTTCGGCGAGCCGAGGTTGAATTCTTCCCCGGCGATTTCGAAGGCTTCACGCTCCAGCGCGACCATTTTGTTGCCCAACTCGATGCTCTGAATGCCCAGCAACTCGGCATCGACGAACGCACCCTGGCGTTCGATGCGCGCCAGCACTGGCACCAGCGGGATCTCAATGTCGGTCAGCACGCTGGCCAGACTCGGAATCGCGCTGAGCTTGTCGAACAGGGTCTGATGCAGGCGCAGGGTGATGTCGGCGTCTTCGGCGGCGTACGGCCCGGCCTGTTCCAGGGCGATCTGGTCGAAGGTCAGCTGCTTGGCACCTTTGCCGGCGATGTCCTGGAAGCTCACCGTGGTGTGGTCGAGGTACTTCTGCGCGAGGCTGTCCATGTCGTGACGGGTCGCGGTGGAATTGAGTACGTAGGACTCGAGCATGGTATCGAAGGCGATGCCGCGCACGCTGATACCTTCACTCTGATCGCCGCCAATGGCGCAGTTGGCCAGAATGTTCATGTCGAACTTGGCGTGCTGGCCGACCTTGAGTTTGTTCGGGTCTTCCAGAATCGGCTTGAGCGCGCGCAGCACGGTGTCGCGATCCAGCTGCTCCGGCACGCCGATGTAGGAATGGGTCAGCGGTATGTACGCGGCTTCGTTGGCCTGTACGGCGAACGACAGGCCAACCAGTTGCGCCTGCTGCGCGTCGATGCCGGTGGTTTCGGTGTCGAAGGCGATCAGCCTGGCGTTGCGCAGTTTTTCCAGCCAGACGTCGAAGCGGGCCTGATCGAGGATGGTTTCGTATGCTGCCTCGACAGGAGCAACAGGTGCCTCGGCTTGCGGGGCGCTGAACAGATCGCCCGCCGGCGCAGGTTCGGCCGCCGCGCTCAGTTCCAGACGCTTGGCATCGCGACCCAGATCATTGAGCCAGCTCTTGAATTCCAGCAGGGTGTACAGCTCGTAGAGTTTGGCCGGATCCTCCTGGCCCATCTGCAGATCATCGAGGCCGATATCCAGTGGCACGTCGACCTTGATGGTCGCCAGTTGATAGGACAGGAAAGCCATCTCCCGGTGCTCTTCGAGCTTGGCCGGCAAGGTTTTTGCGCCTCGGATCGGCAGGGTCGGAACGATGTCGAGGTTGGCGTACAGCTCGGTCAGACCGCCGTTGACGCCGACCAGCAGGCCGGACGCCGTCTTCGGGCCGATGCCCGGCACGCCCGGAATGTTGTCGGACGAATCGCCCATCAGCGCCAGATAATCGATGATCTGCTCCGGTGCGACGCCAAATTTCTCCTTAACGCCCTCCACATCCATCGAGCTACCGGACATGGTGTTGACCAAGGTAATGTGGCCATCGACCAGTTGCGCCATGTCCTTGTCACCGGTGGAGATGATCACCGGGCGATCGGCGGCCGCGCTGCTGCGGGCGAGGGTGCCGATCACGTCGTCGGCCTCGACGCCGTCGACGCACAGCAGCGGGAAGCCGAGGGCGATCACGCTCTGGTGCAGCGGCTCGATCTGCACGCGCATGTCATCGGGCATGCTTGGCCGGTTGGCCTTGTATTCGGCGTACATCTCATCGCGAAATGTCCCGCCCTTGGCGTCGAACACTACGGCGAAGGGGCTGTCCGGGTACTGCTTGCGCAGACTCTTGAGCATGTTCAGCACGCCTTTGACCGCACCGGTCGGCAGGCCTTTGGACGTGGTCAGTGGCGGCAGTGCATGAAAGGCGCGGTACAGGTAAGACGAACCGTCCACCAGGACGAGGGGGGCTTGGCTCATGAGCAGGATCAACCTTTTCGGCGGGTCCGGGGCTAGAATAGCGGGACCGTTGACGACAAAGGGACAAGGTTATCATGCGTACGTTAAATCGCTTGCTGCTGGTCGGGTTGATCGCTGTCTCACCACTGGCCGCGATGGCGGCGGGTGATGCGCCGGGCGGCGACCCCGAGGTCACTATCCGCACGGAGGGCGACAAGACCATTGAGGAGTACCGCCAGAACGGTTTCCTCTATGCGATCAAAGTCACGCCAAAGGGCGCGCCGCCGTACTTTCTGGTGCGCGCCGACGGGACGGATGCCAATTTCATCCGTTCGGATCAGCCGGATATGCTGATCCCGTCGTGGAAGATCTTCGAATGGAAGTAGGTTTTTAATTCACCCGGCGCCGCCCTTGCGGCGCCCGTACTGGCAGTTAAGACATGTCTGTGTTCACTCCCCTGGCTCGGCCCGAGCTGGAAACCTTTCTCGCCCCTTACGGGCTCGGCCGCCTGCTTGATTTCCAGGGGATCGCCGCCGGCAGCGAAAACACCAATTTCTTCATCAGTCTGGAGCAGGGCGAGTTTGTCCTGACCCTGGTTGAGCGCGGCCCGGTGCAAGAGATGCCGTTCTTCATCGACCTGCTCGACGTGCTGCACGAAGCCGATCTGCCGGTGCCTTACGCCCTGCGCACCACCGACGGTGTGGCACTGCGTGAACTCAAAGGCAAGCCGGCATTGCTGCAACCGCGCCTGTCCGGCAAGCACATCAAGGTCGCCAACGCCCAGCATTGCGCCCAGGTCGGCGAGTTGCAGGCGCATCTGCACCTGGCGACTCAGGGCGAACGCATGATCAAGCGCAAGACCGATCGCGGTCTGGACTGGATGCTGGAGGAGGGCACTGAATTTCTCTCGCACCTGAGCGATGAGCCGCGTGCGTTGCTGCAAAAGGCGCTGGATGAGATCACCGAGCGCAAAGACAAGATTCTCGCGCTGCCTCGGGCGAACATTCACGCCGACCTGTTCCGCGACAACGCCATGTTCGAAGGCACCCACCTGACCGGCCTGATCGACTTCTACAACGCCTGCTCGGGGCCGATGCTGTACGACGTGGCAATTGCCTTGAATGACTGGTGTTCGGACGAGGAGGGCGTGATCGATGGCCCGCGCGCCCGAGCATTCCTCGGTGCCTATGCGGCGCTGCGGCCGTTCACGGCGGCGGAAGCCGAATTGTGGCCAACGATGCTGCGTGTCGCCTGTGTGCGGTTCTGGCTGTCACGCTTGATCGCCGCCGAGCAGTTCGCCGGGCAGGATGTGCTGATTCACGATCCGCAGGAATTCGAGCAGCGCCTGGCGCAGCGGCAGAAGGTCAATACACCATTGCCCTTCGCCCTGTGAATCGATTCTGAAAGACAACCCGAACCTGTGGGAGCGAGCTTGCTCGCGAATGCGTCGGCACATTCAGCATATCCGTTGACTGGCCCACCGCTTTCGCGAGCAAGCTCGCTCCCACAGGGTTTTGCGGATTACAACGATTCCAGACACCCGGCCAGATCATTGCCGAGTTTTTCCAGCACCTGCTCATATCCCTGAGCGGTCGCCGGCGTATAACCACCCAGCGCATCCAGCTCGGCGAGTTTCACCGGCAAACCGGCCACCAGGGTTTCCGCCAAGCGCGGACGCAATGGCGGCTCGCTGAACACACAGGTCTTGCCCACTTCCTGCAAGCGCTTGCGCATCGCCGCGACATGCTGGGCGCCGGGCTGGACTTCAGTAGCGACGGCGAACACCCCGGCGTGCTTCAGGCCATAAGCGTCTTCGAAATAATCAAAGGCCTCGTGAAAGACGAAGTACGGCTTGCCTTCGACATTGGCCAGACGTGTCTTCAAGCGCTGATCCAGCGCATCCAGACGTGCATCGAAGGCTTTGGCATTGCTCTGATAACGCTGGGCATTGGCCGGGTCGGCGGCGCTGAGGTCGGCGGCCATTTTGTCGGCGATCACCCGCGCGTTGGCCGGTGACAACCACAGGTGTGCGTCCAGCGAGCCGGGGCGATGGTCGTGATCATGCTCGTCGGCTTCTTCGGCATGGGAATGGTTGTCCGCGCCGAAATGCCTCAGCTTCAGGCCCGGCAGATCCTGCACGGCGACGCTCGGCAGGCTGCGACCGCCGAGTACGCGCGGCAGGAAACCTTCCATGTCCGGGCCGATCCAGTAGAGCAGATCGACCGACTGCACCTTCCGTACGTCGGACGGGCGCAGGGCGTAATTGTGCGGCGAGGCACCCGGCGGCAGCAGCACCTCGGGAATCGCCACCCCGTCCTGCACGGCAGCGGCAATCAACTGCAACGGTTTAATGCTGGTGAGCACTTTGACCTCGGCCTGAGCCGTACCGATCAGCAGAAAACTGGCAACAAAAGCCACAAAAACAGAAAAAAGTCGGGACACGATGACCACTCAAGGAAGCGAGAACGGGTAACATAATAACGTCTCCAGCAAATCTCGTCGCCGCTCATGCCTATTACCCCGATTGCCAGCCGTCCCCACGACCACTCCCATTGCGTGCACAGCGCTTTGTCCGAGGCCGATACCTTGTGCGCGCAGAAAGGTTTGCGTCTGACCGCCCTGCGCCGCCGTGTGCTGGAACTGGTCTGGCAGAGCCACAAGCCGCTGGGTGCCTATGACATTCTCGCGGTGCTCAGCGAGCAGGACGGCCGCCGCGCCGCGCCGCCTACCGTGTACCGCGCACTGGATTTCCTGCTGGAAAACGGCCTGGTCCATCGCATCTCTTCGCTGAACGCCTTCGTCGGCTGTGTGCACCCGGAACACGCGCATCAGGGCCAGTTCCTGATCTGCCGCGAGTGCCACGCCGCCATCGAACTTGAGCAAAAAGTGATCAGTGACGCGATCATCAGCAGCGCCAAAGACGTCGGTTTCATCGTCGAAGCGCAGACGGTCGAAGTGGTCGGCCTGTGCGCCGGTTGCCAGGGGGCCTGATGAGCAACGCGCTGATCCGTCTGGAACAGGTCGCCGTCACGTTTGCCGGGCAGACCGTGCTGGACAACATCGAGCTGAGCGTCGAGCCGGGGCAGATCGTCACCCTGATCGGCCCCAACGGCGCCGGCAAGACCACGCTGGTGCGCGCCGTGCTCGGGCTGTTGAAGCCGAATAGCGGCAGCGTCTGGCGCAAGCCGAAGCTGCGCGTTGGTTACATGCCGCAGAAACTGCATGTCGATCCCACCTTGCCGTTATCAGTGCTGCGCTTCCTGCGCCTGGTGCCTGGCGTCGATCGTTCGCGCGCATTGGCCGCGTTGAAGGAAGTCGGCGCCGAACAAGTGATCGACAGCCCGGTGCAGAGCGTTTCCGGCGGCGAAATGCAGCGCGTGCTGCTGGCTCGGGCACTGCTGCGTGAGCCTGAGCTGCTGGTGCTCGATGAGCCGGTGCAGGGCGTCGACGTGGCCGGGCAGGCCGAGTTGTACAGCTTGATCACCCGCCTGCGCGACCGCCACGGTTGCGGCGTGCTGATGGTGTCGCACGATTTGCATCTGGTGATGAGCACCACCGATCAGGTGGTCTGCCTCAACCGCCACGTCTGCTGCTCCGGCCATCCCGAGCAGGTCAGCGGCGATCCGGCATTCGTCGAACTGTTCGGCAAGAACGCGCCGAGTCTGGCGATCTATCACCACCATCACGACCACGCCCACGACCTGCACGGTTCGGTGGTCAAAGGCCCGCTCGGCGGGCAACCTCATGTTCATGGAGACGGCTGCAAGCATGGCTGATTTTCTTTTGTATGCCCTGCTTGCAGGTCTGGCCCTGGCGCTGGTGGCCGGACCGCTCGGCTCGTTTGTAGTGTGGCGGCGCATGGCCTATTTCGGCGATACGCTGTCCCACGCCGCACTGCTCGGCGTGGCGCTGGGCTTTTTGCTGGACGTCAGCCCGACCGTGGCGGTGACGGTCGGTTGCCTGCTGCTGGCGGTGCTCTTGGTGACGCTGCAACAGCGTCAGCCATTGGCATCCGACACACTGCTGGGAATTCTTGCACCGAGCACGCTCTCTCTCGGCCTGGTGGTACTAAGCTTCATGCATGAAGTGCGGATCGACCTGATGGCCTATCTGTTCGGCGACTTGCTGGCGATCAGTCCGAGCGACTTGGCCTGGATTCTCGGCGGCACCGCGGCGGTGCTGGTGTTGCTGGTGACGCTGTGGCGGCCGCTGCTGGCGGTCACCGTGCACGAAGAGCTGGCGCGGGTCGAAGGCTTGCCGGTTGCGGGGTTGCGCTTGGCGCTGATGCTGTTGATCGCGGTGGTGATCGCCGTGGCGATGAAAATCGTCGGTGTGCTGCTGATCACTTCGCTGCTGATCATTCCGGCGGCTGCGGCACAGCGTCACGCCCGTTCGCCGGAACAGATGGCGCTGGGCGCGAGCCTGCTGGGCATGCTCGCGGTGTGCGGCGGGCTGGCATTGTCGTGGTTCAAGGACACCCCGGCGGGGCCGTCGATCGTGGTGACGGCAGCCGCGCTGTTTCTGTTGAGTTTTGTTCTGCCCCGTCGTGGGGTGTAGACTTGGCCGCTTTTTGCGCAATTAGAGAGTCGCAGGAATGAAGCCGTTCGCCTCCCGTTATCTGCTCCTTGTCGCATTTTCAGTGCTGCTGGGCGCCTGCCAAAGCACGCCGCCGGTGGCTGAAGTCCCGGATGCGCGGGCTACGGCCATCGCACAGCTGGAGCAAAGCCTGGCCAGCAGCGAACTGGCCACCGCCGAAGACCAGTTGGCCGCGTTGCAGGCCGACACCCCCAACGATCAGTCCCTTGAACAATATCAGCGGCAGCTGGCCGAGGCGTATCTGCGCCGCAGCCAGATCGTCCTGCAGAAAGGCGATGTCAACGCCGCTGCCACCGCGCTCAGCCGCGCCCGTGCTCTGATGCCCAAGGCGCCGGCGCTGACCGGCGGCGTCAACGGCGCGATCACCGAAGCGCGCAAGGCCGAGCTGGAAAAGGCTGAAGCGGCGCTGCTGGCTGCTGAAGCACGGCCGAAAGCCAAGGTCATCGACCCGACCGCCGAAAGCACCACGGTTGCGCTGAACATCGGCGATATTCACAAGCTGCAACGACAGCTCGATGCAATCGCCGCCGATGTGGTGAATTACGACTGCGCCGTCAGCATCCAGGCCCCGCGCACTGCGGATTACCCGTGGCTGGCGACGTTGCTGAGCAAGCGAGTCAAGAAGCTCGATCCTGACTTTGATTTGCAGATCGAGAAGCAGATCTTGCGCACAGTGCCGGCGCAGATGGTTTTAAGCCCGCGCAAGCCATAACTAGCTTCGTCGGAACGCCGCCCGGAGCAGGCTCGCTCCCACAGGTGCAACAGCGTACCTGTGGGAGCGAGCCTGCTCGCGAAAGCGTCCTCTCAGCCAATAAAGATCTTAAGCCGGAATCGCCTTGGCCTTAGGCTCCCGCACCCAGACCCGATGCTCGCCAATCGCGGCGAAGAACGGCTTGGTCAACGCACCCACATCCGCGCCCTGCAACAGCCCCGCATCCGCGTCGAGCTTCAGCAAGTCCTGCAATTGCTTGGCCTCGCCGTGCAGCGCGATCGCCTTCAGGTGCTTGTAGGCCTCCAGCAGATAATGCAGCGCCACGCCGTCGCCGCTCAGCGCGGTAATCGACGCAGCGCCACCCGGTACGAATACTGCGTCGAAGGCGATCGATGGCATGCCTTCCATCGACGCATCCACCGGCAACGCTTTGCCGTCAGCGGTTTTCACTGGCGCCGAGGTCGGGCCGAGCAGTTTCGCGTGGGCACCTTCGGCTTCAAGGGCTTTCTTCATCGCATCGATGGCCGCAGCATCAACGCCGTTGGCGGCAAGGATTGCCACTTTGCGCGTCTTGATATTGCCCGGCAGCAGGTTGGCCTGGCTCAGCGCTGGCGATTGCTCCAGCGAGGTCTTGCGCACTTCGACCGTACCTTTGGCTGGTGCCGGCAAACCGAGGTTTTCCGCTACGCGTTTGGCCAGGGTCAGGTCGATATTGGCGAGGATCTCGTTCACCTCACGGGCACGAATGAACTCACGCTCGACCTTGCCCAGCTCAAAGCTGTAGGCAGCGATGATGTGCTCTTTCTCGTGGTCGCTCATGCTGTTGAAGAACAAGCGGGCCTGGGAGAAGTGATCGCTGAACGACTCGCTGCGTTGACGGATCTTCGCTGCGTCGATGCGCTCCGGGTAGCTCTCGAAACCACCGTCCTGTGCCGCCGGCGGGGTTTCTTTCGGCCAGCCGCCGTCGATCGAGTTTGGCTCGTACGAGGCACGACCCTTATCGATTGTGGTGCGGTGCTGCGCGTCACGCTGGCCGGTGTGGAACGGCGCCACCGGACGGTTGATCGGCAGCTCATGGAAGTTCGGCCCGCCGAGTCGGCTGATCTGCGTGTCGGTGTAGGAAAACAGCCGACCTTGCAGCAGCGGGTCATTGGAGAAGTCGATGCCTGGCACGATGTGGCCAGGGCAGAAAGCGACCTGCTCGGTTTCGGCGAAGAAGTTGTCCGGGTTGCGGTTCAGGGTCATTTTGCCCAGCGGCGTAATCGGAACGATTTCTTCGGGGATGATCTTGGTCGGGTCGAGGATGTCGAAGTCGAAGTCGTGTTCGTTCTCTTCTTCGACGATCTGCACGCCCAGCTCCCATTCCGGGTAGTCGCCCATTTCGATCGCTTCCCACAGGTCGCGACGATGGTAGTCGGTGTCTTTACCGGCGAGCTTCTGCGCCTCGTCCCACACCAGCGAGCAGGTGCCGGCGGTAGGGCGCCAGTGGAATTTGACGAAGCGCGATTTGCCCTCGGCGTTGATCAGGCGGAAGGTATGCACGCCGAAGCCCTGCATGCTGCGCAGGCTTTTCGGGATGGCCCGGTCGGACATCGCCCAGATCACCATGTGCGCCGATTCCGGCACCAGTGAGACGAAGTCCCAGAACGTATCGTGAGCCGAGCCGCCGGTCGGGATTTCGTTGTGCGGCTCGGGTTTCACCGCGTGGACGAAGTCCGGGAACTTGATCGCGTCCTGAATGAAGAACACCGGCATGTTGTTGCCGACCAGGTCGAAGTTGCCTTCATCGGTAAAAAATTTCACCGCAAAGCCGCGCACGTCACGCACGGTATCGCCGGAACCCCGTGGCCCCTGCACCGTGGAAAAGCGCACGAACACTGGGGTTTTCTTGCCCGGATCCTGCAGGAAACCGGCCTTGGTCAGCGCTGCATGGTTCTCGTAAGTCTGAAAGAACCCGTGGGCGCCGGTACCGCGCGCATGGACGATGCGCTCCGGAATGCGCTCATGGTCAAAGTGCGTGATCTTTTCACGCATGATGAAGTCTTCCAGGAGCGACGGCCCGCGCGGCCCGGCTTTGAGGGTGTTCTGGTTGTCGGCGATCTTCACGCCCTGATTGGTGCGCAGTGCCTGACCGGTGGCGTCCGAACGGAATTCTTCCAGGCTGTCGAGCTTGGCGTTGGTGTTGGCGCGATCCGGGGTGTCGGTTCCGGCCATCTCGCTTTTATCGGGTGCAGGCTTTTTGATGCTCATCAGACGTAAACTCCTCGTTTGGCCCCGGATGCCTTCCGCAGACCCTTGAGTGATTCCCGGGCACGGCACCCAGGGTTTCAAGTCGCTTACTTAGTGACTGATGAGCGTTTCAGCCGTTCCGTTTATCTGACCTTTGATCGCGTTATTGCCAAATTGAAGGTTAATTGCGAAATAAATGCTAAGAACCTCTATACGGACAGGCTAAAATGCGCGCCCGGCTAACCGCTGATCCTTTTCCAACGCGCCCCACAAGGTTCGCTACGTGATCGAGTTTCAAAACGTCCACAAGACTTACCGCGTCGCCGGTAAGGATATTCCCGCGCTGCACCCGACCAGTCTCGCCATCGAGAACGGCCAGGTGTTCGGCCTGATTGGCCATTCCGGTGCGGGCAAAAGTACCCTGCTGCGGCTGATCAATCGCCTGGAAGATTCCAGTGGCGGCAAGATCATCGTCGACGGCGAAGAAGTCCCCGCACTGGACGCCAACGGCCTGCGCCGTTTCCGCCAGCAGGTCGGGATGATCTTCCAGCACTTCAACCTGCTCGCCTCCAAGACTGTCGCCGATAACGTGGCCTTGCCACTGACCCTGGCCGGTGAGCTGTCGAGCAGTGAAATCAACCAACGGGTAGCCGAGTTGCTGGCGCGGGTCGGTTTGTCCGACCACGCGAAAAAGTACCCGGCGCAATTGTCCGGCGGCCAGAAGCAGCGCGTCGGCATCGCCCGTGCGCTGGCGACCAAGCCGAAGATTCTGCTGTGCGACGAGGCTACCAGCGCCCTCGACCCGCAGACCACGGCATCGGTCCTGCAACTGCTGGCAGAAATCAATCGCGAGCTGAAACTGACCATTGTCCTGATCACCCACGAGATGGACGTGATCCGTCGCGTCTGCGATCAGGTCGCGGTGATGGACGCCGGCGTGATCGTCGAGCAGGGTCCGGTGGCCGATGTGTTTCTGCATCCCCAGCATCCGACCACCAAGCGTTTCGTGCAGGAAAGCGAGCAGATCGACGAGAGCGAGCAGCGTGACGACTTCGCCCACGTGCCGGGGCGTATCGTGCGTCTGACCTTCCAGGGCGAAGCGACCTACGCGCCGTTGCTCGGTACCGTCGCCCGGGAAACCGGCGTCGACTACAGCATCCTCGCCGGTCGCATCGACCGCATCAAAGACATTCCGTACGGGCAACTGACCCTCGCTGTCACCGGTGGCGACATGGAGGCGGCGTTCGCCCGCTTCACCGCCGCTGACGTTCACATGGAGGTGTTGCGCTAATGGCTGACCTGATGAGTTTCTTCGCCAATATCGACTGGTACGAAATCTGGCTGGCGACTGGCGACACCATGCTGATGCTTGGCGGTTCGCTGTTGTTCACCGTGCTGCTCGGCCTGCCGCTAGGCGTGCTGCTGTTTCTCTGCAGCCCGCGCCAATTGCTGGAAAACCGTGGCCTCTACGCGGTGCTGTCGCTGGTGGTGAACATCTTGCGTTCGCTGCCGTTCATCATTCTGCTGATCGTGATGATCCCGTTCACCGTGCTGATCACCGGCACCTCGCTGGGCGTGGCCGGGGCGATCCCGCCGCTGGTGGTGGGCGCCACGCCGTTCTTCGCGCGTCTGGTGGAAACCGCGCTGCGCGAAGTCGATCGCGGCATCATCGAAGCGACCCAGTCGATGGGCGCGACCACGCGGCAGATCATCATGAACGCCTTGCTGCCGGAAGCCCGTCCGGGCATCTTCGCAGCGATTACGGTGACAGCGATTACACTGGTGTCCTACACGGCGATGGCCGGTGTGGTCGGCGCCGGTGGTCTGGGCGACCTGGCGATCCGTTTCGGCTACCAGCGTTTCCAGACCGACGTGATGATCGTCACCGTGGTGCTGCTGTTGATTCTGGTGCAAGTGCTGCAAATGGTTGGCGATCGCCTGGTCGTGCATTTCTCGCGCAAATAAGCGGTTTTTTAATCAAGAGGCGCGGGCCATTCGCTGGCGGGCGCCCTCACAAGGAGTTAGCTGAATGAAAAAACTGATCGCTGCTTTCGCCGCTGTTGCGGCGTTTTCGGCCCACGCCGAGACCCTGACCGTTGCCGCCACCCCGGTGCCGCACGCGGAAATCCTCGAGTTCGTCAAACCGGCCCTGGCCAAGGAAGGCGTGGATCTGAAGGTCAAGGTCTTCACCGACTACATTCAGCCGAACGTACAGGTCGCGGAAAAGCGTCTGGACGCGAATTTCTTCCAGCACCAGCCGTATCTTGATGAATTCAACAAGGCCAAGGGCACTGATCTTGTAGCCGTGACCGGTGTGCATCTGGAGCCACTGGGCGCTTATTCGAGCAAGCTCAAGGATCTGAAAGACCTGCCCGGTGGTGCCAACGTGGTGATCCCGAACGACGCCACCAACGGCGGCCGTGCGCTGTTGCTGCTGGACAAGGCTGGCGTGATCACTTTGAAGGATCCGAGCAACATTCTGTCGACCCTCAAAGACATCGAGCAAAACCCGAAAGACCTGAAATTCCGTGAACTGGAAGCCGCGACCATCCCGCGCGTGCTGACCCAGGTCGATCTGGCGCTGATCAACACCAACTACGCGCTGGAAGCCAAGCTTGATCCGTCCAAGGATGCGCTGGTGATCGAAGGCAACGACTCGCCGTACGTGAACATCCTCGTGTCCCGCCCGGACAACAAGGACAGCGATGCGATGAAGAAACTGGCGGCTGCGCTGCACAGCCCGGAAGTGAAGCAGTTCATTACCGAGAAGTACAAAGGCGCGGTGTTGCCGGCGTTCTGATTCAGGTTGCTGCAATGAAAAAGGGGCGCATCTGATGCGCCCCTTTTTTTGCCTGGAATATGATCTGTGTGGGAGCGAGCCTGCTCGCGAATACGGTGTGTCAGTCAAAACAGATGTTGAATGTGCTGGCCTCTTCGCGAGCAGGCTCGCTCCCACATTGGAATGGTGTTGATCCTATTTTCGCTCAAGCATCGCCGGCAACTGCGCCACCAGCTTGGCATTGTTCAACGGCGCGCGAATAAACCCACGCTGTGTGCCGTCCGGGCCGATCACGGCCAGATTGCCGCTGTGATCCACGGTGTAATTCGGCTTGCTGGTATCAGCGGGAATGAACGGAATGCTCACCGCGTTCGCGACCTTTTGCAGCTCCTCGATCGATGTCGGCGTCAGGCCAATGAACTGCGGATCGAAGTAGCCCAGGTACTGCTTCAACTGCTTCGGCGTGTCGCGGTTGGGGTCAACGCTGACCAGTACGATCTGCAACTTGTCCACAGCCTCTTTCGGCAATTCACTCTTGATCTGCCGCAGTTGCGCCAGGGTAGTCGGGCAGATGTCCGGGCAGAAGGTATAGCCGAAGAACAACAGACTCCACTTGCCTTTCAACTCGTCGATGGCAACTGGTTTGCCGTCCTGATCGGTCATGGTCACGTCCGGCAGGTTGCGGCTCTGCGGAAGCAGGATGATCCCGGCGTCGATCAGCGCAGTCGGATCGCCCTGGCCTTTGCCGTTCAGCACTTTATTCACGGTAAGCCCAAGGATCAGCGCGATCACGGCGACAAGGATGAAGACGGTTTTCTGGGTTCGGGTCATAGGTTCAACAGTAAGTAGTGGTCTACGAGCAGGGCAATGAACAACAGGAACAAGTAATAAATAGAGTACTTGAAGGTGCTGATCGCCGCGTGCGGCCGACTGCCACGGTACAGCACCACGGCCCATTGCAGAAACCTCGCGCCGAGGCCGAGGGCGCAGATAAGGTAAAGCATGCCGCTCATGTGAATCACGTACGGCAACAGACTCACCGCCAGCAGCGCGAAGGTGTACAGCAGAATGTGCACTTTGGTGTAGTGCTCGCCATGCGTCACCGGCAGCATCGGAATGTCGGCCTTGGCGTATTCCTCCTTGCGATGAATCGCCAGCGCCCAGAAGTGCGGCGGGGTCCAGGCGAAGATGATCAGCACCAGCAACAGCGGTTCGGCGCTGACATGGTCGGTGGCGGCGGTCCAGCCCAGCAGCGGTGGCGCGGCACCGGCGAGGCCACCGATGACGATGTTCTGCGGCGTCGCACGCTTGAGAAAGCCGGTGTAGACCACCGCGTAACCGAGCAGCGAGGCGAGAGTCAGCCACGCGGTCAGCTGATTGGTGAAGGTCAGCAGCAGCGTCTGGCCGAGCAATGCCAGCACGAGGGCGAAGGTCAGCGCCGCCGCAGGTGAAACCCGGCCTTCGGCCAGAGGCCTTTTGTGCGTGCGCGCCATCACCGCATCGATGCGCCGATCGACCACATGATTGACCGCCGCCGCACCGCCGGCGCACAAGGCAATGCCCAGATTGCCAAACACCAGCACTGTCCACGGCACGCCCGCGCGGGTAGCGAGGAACATGCCGACCAGCGAGGTGATCAGCATCAGCACCACGACTTTCGGTTTGGTCAGCTCCAGGTAATCGCGCCACAGCGCTTGCGCCGCACGCTCGCCGATCAGACTCGCCATGGCGTCTCTCCTTTCAATGCAATGGGCGCGACGACAGGTTTGTGCGCACTCAAGCGCCAGCGCGCCAGCACCGGTTGGCTCACCCGCAGCAGGCTGGTGCGCGCGTGATAATTGACCAGCACCAGAGTCAGCAACAGCGCCGCACCGCCAGCGTTATGGGCGACGGCCACCGGCAGCGGCAGATGAAACAGCACGTTGCTGATGCCGAGGGTGATCTGCGCGGCGAGGGCGATCAGCAGCAATCCGGCCAATCGGGTCATGCCTACCGCTTTCAACTGCCAGGCCAGACCGAGCAGTACGACCGTCACCAGCAAAGCGCCGATGCGGTGAGTCAGGTGAATCGCCGTGCGCGCGTCGCTATCGAGTTGTCCGCCGAGATAATTCGGGCCGATGTGCTGGGTCAGGTGGAAACCGTTGGCGAAGTCCGCCGGCGGCAGCCATTGGCCGTGGCAGGTGGGGAAGTCGATGCAGGCCACCGCTGCGTAGTTGGAACTGACCCAGCCGCCCAAGGCGATCTGGCCGATCACCAGCAGCAGGCCCGCCGTCGCCCAGTATTGCAGGCGCTTGGGTACGGTTAGCGCCGGCAGCACGCCGGACAACCTCAGCGTCAGCAGGAACAGCAGACTCAACGTGGCAAAGCCGCCGAGCAAATGCCCGGTGACCACTTGCGGCCAGAGCTTGAGCGTCACCGTCCACATACCGAACGCCGCTTGGGCGATGACCACCGCCAGCAGAAACAGCGGCAGTTTCACCGGCTGGCCCGGATGGCGCCGGTTGGCCCAGGCGCGCCCCGCCAGCACTGAAATCAGCAAGCCGAGGGTGCCGGCGAAGTAGCGGTGAATCATCTCGTTCCAGCCCTTGTGCGCCTCCACTGGCGCGTCAGGGAAATGCAGTTCGGCATGGGCCAGTTGCGCCTCGCTTTTTGGCACGCTGATAAAGCCGTAGCAGCCTGGCCAGTCCGGGCAGCCGAGGCCGGCGTGGGTCAGGCGCGTATAGGCGCCGAGCAGCACGACAATCAGTGCCAGCAGGGTGGCAAACAGCGCGAGGCGAAATCCAGGTTTGGCCATGACGATGCCCTCATCCGATGTTCGACAGTTTCAGCAGATGCCGCAGGTCGTTAAGCAGATCCTTGCCCTTCACATTCGGCTCGTAACGCAGCACCAGATTGCCGTGCGGGTCGACGATCCACAGCTGCGGCACGGCTTTATCGCCGGTGGTCCTGGCGAACACCCCGGGATCCAGCCGATAGCGCTGCAACTGCGGATATTCGCGGTCGAGTTTGGCGGCGTAATCAGCGCTCAGTGGTTGCGCGGCGGCGAGGGCGTGGCTGGCGCGCCCGGCTTCGCGGCCGAGGCTGATCTGGATCTGCCGCGCCAGATAAACCAGTTGCTGGCAATCGACTGCGCAGTCCTTTGGCGCCGTGACCAGAATCTGCCAGCGCTGCTCGTCGGCCTGCACGCCGAGGTCGGCGCGGGTCTGGCCGTTGCCGATCAGCTCGCCGTGATAGCTGCGTCCTTCCGGCACCCAGAACTGCAATTTGTACATGCCAGTGGCGAGCAGCATCGGCCCGACCACGCCAAGGACAATCAGCAACAACTGAATGCGCCCGCGCCGGCGGCTGGGAACGGGTTTGGCCTCAGACATGCTGGGCGGATTCATGGCGCTTCCCATGGCGTTTCTCCTTTGCGTGGTGCCAGCCGAAATAGAGGTAAAGACCGAGCAGGGCCGTGGCCATGGCGAACCATTGCACGGCGTAGCCGAGGTGTTTTTCCGGGCCCATCGCGACTACCGGCCAATCGGTCTGGTAGCTCGCCGGCCCGGGTTCGGCGCGTAATTCATAGGCGAAGCCGTCGCGCTCCAGGGTTTGCCACAATTTGCCCGGCTCGACGGCGGTAATGGTTTGCGGCCAGACATGGTTGACCGGATCGGCGTGCAACTGGAACGTTGCGCCGGGGGCGACATAGACCCAGGCGTCGAGCGTCAGCGCCTCGGCCGGTGTCGTGAATTGCGGCGGCACGCGCCGATCGGGCCATGGCAGCCAGCCGCGATTGACCAGCAGCCAGAGGCCGCTGCGTTGGTCCTGGAACGGTTGCAGCAATTCGACGCCGACCTTGCCGCCACGTTGGCGGTTGTCCAGCAACAGGGTGTGGGCGGGGTCGAACTGGCCGTGCACGCGCACGCGGCGGTAAGCCGGGTCGGCGCTGGCGAGCAGTTCACTGCTGGCCAGCGGTTCGGCCACGCGACGTTCGCCATAACTGGCCAGCAGCGCGGTTTTCTCCGCACCCCGGCCCAGTTGCCAGAAGCCCAGTGCAACCATCAGCGGCAGCAACAGCGCCACCACGACAGTGGGAATCACGCCCGGGCGAAAGCACTTCATGGGCGCGCCATAAAGTCAGTCATCGCGATCGCTATACTCAAGTGCATCGCCTGTCCCCCGGAGTCTTGCCATGTTCAAAGCAGCGATCGTCCTGATGCTGATTGCCACGGTCGTCAGCCTGTTCAGCGGCCTGTTTTTCCTGGTCAAGGACGACAGCAGCTCCAATCGGCTGGTCATCGCCTTGAGTGTTCGGGTGGCACTGGCCGTGGTCACCGTCGGCCTGATGGCCTGGGGTTTCTACAGCGGCCAGTTGGTGTCCCATGCGCCCTGGTAGCGCCAGCAGTCAGAGGACGTAAACGAAGAAGAACAAGCCGATCCACACCACGTCGACGAAGTGCCAGTACCAGCTCGCCGCTTCGAAACCGAACTGGTGCTCGTTGTCGAAGTGGCCTTTCATGATGCGCATCAGCATCACGAACAGAATGATGGTGCCGATGGTCACGTGGGCGCCGTGGAACCCGGTGAGCATGAAGAACGTCGCGCCGTAGATGCCCGAACCGAGGGTCAGGCCCAGCTCTTGGTAGGCGTGGATATACTCTTCGGCCTGGAAACCGAGGAACGCGATGCCCAGCAGTACGGTGATCGCCAGCCACAGTTTCAGCGCGCCGCGATGGCCTTTCTTCAGCGCATGGTGGGCGATGGTGATGGTCACGCTGGAGCTGACCAGCAGGATCGTGTTGAGCAGCGGCAGGCCCCAAGGGCTGATGACATCCTTGGGCGGTGGGAACAGTTTCGGGTCGGGGTTGTTCAGCAACGGCCAGACATATTCGAAGTTCGGCCAGAGCATTTCCGACAAGCCCTTGCTGCCTTCGCCGGCCAGCCCCGGTGCCGACACGACGCGGATATAGAACAGCGCGCCGAAGAAGGCGACGAAGAACATCACCTCGGAAAAGATGAACCAGCTCATGCCCCAGCGGAACGAGCGGTCCAGCTGCGGGCTGTACAGCCCCGCGCGACTCTCCTTGATCACCGCACCGAACCAGCCGAACAGCATGTACGCCAGCAGCAGGCCGCCGACGAAAAAGATCAGCGGGCCGTGGGAATCCGGGCGTGCCGCCTTCAGATCGTTGAACCAGGTGGCGAGGCCATACACGGTGACGAGCATCCCGAGCGTGGCGATGATCGGCCATTTGCTCTGGGCCGGGACGTAATAGTGCTCATGAGTTGCCATTTATTGTTCTCCTTATCGGCCACGCTCAGCCGCCAGTGTTAACAGCCACCGGCGGATGTCGGGCGGTGATATCGAACAGCGTGTAGGACAGCGTCAGATGCTTCACTTCCTTGGGCATGTCGCGGTCAACGATGAAACGCACCGGCATTTCGATCTGCTGACCGGGTTGCAGCACCTGCTGGGTAAAACAAAAGCATTCGGTCTTGTGGAAAAACGCTGCGGCGTTGCTCGGCGCGATGCTCGGCACCGCTTGCGCACTCATCGGCTTGTCGGTGGGATTGCGCGCGATGAAGACCATCTCGTTGACCGCGCCGGGGTTGGCAGTCAGCTCGTCGTGCTTGGGATAAAAGTCCCATGGCATGTCCGCGGTGTTGGTCGAGAGAAACTGCACGCGCACTTGGCGCGAGGTGTCGACCACTTGCTCGCCCGCATACTGGCCGCCGGTCTTGCCGTTGATGCCGAAGGCTTTGCACATCACGTCATAGATCGGCACCAGGGCAAAACCGAAGACGAACATCGCCACCACCACCAGCAGCAGACGAGTGACGAGTTTCTTCAGCGAGATCGAGTCAGCCATGATTTTCAGCCTCGACATGAACCCCTGTGGGAGCGAGCCTGCTCGCGAAGCAGACGCCGCGGTGCTTCAGACACACCGCGTCAGCGTTCTTCGCGAGCAGGCTCGCTCCCACAAAGGACTCCATGTTCATTTCACTTCCGGCGGCGTGGTGAAGGTGTGGTACGGCGCTGGCGACGGCACGCTCCACTCCAGCCCTTCGGCGCCGTCCCATGGTTTGGCCGGGGCCGGTGCGCCGCCTCGAATGGTCTTGATGACGATGAACAGGAAGAAGATCTGCGTGGCGCCGAACATGAATGCGCCGATCGACGAGACCATGTTGAAATCGGCGAACTGCAGGTTGTAGTCCGGGATCCGTCGCGGCATCCCCGCAAGACCGACGAAGTGCATCGGGAAGAAGGTCAGGTTCATGCCGACGAACGACAGCCAGAAATGCAGCTTGCCGAGGGTCTCGTCGTACATGTGCCCGGTCCACTTCGGCAGCCAGTAATAGGCCGAGGCGAAGATGCCGAAGATCGCCCCCGGTACCAGCACGTAGTGAAAATGCGCAACCACAAAGTAGGTGTCCTGATACTGGAAGTCCGCCGGGGCGATCGCCAGCATCAGCCCGGAAAAACCACCGATCGAGAACAGGATGACGAACGCCACGGCAAACAGCATTGGCGTCTCGAAGGTCATCGAGCCTTGCCACATGGTGCTCGCCCAGTTGAACACTTTCACACCCGTCGGCACGGCGATCAGCATGGTCGCGTACATGAAGAACAACTCGCCTACCAGCGGAATGCCGACCACAAACATGTGGTGCGCCCAGACAATGAACGACAGGAACGCGATGCTCGCCGTGGCGTAGACCATCGAGGTGTAGCCGAACAGCGGCTTGCGCGCGAAGGTCGGGATGATCTGGCTGACCGCGCCGAACGCCGGCAGGATCATGATGTACACCTCGGGGTGGCCGAAGAACCAGAACACATGCTGGAACAGCACCGGGTCACCACCGCCGGCAGCGCTGAAGAAACTGGTGCCGAAGTGAATATCCATGAGCATCATCGTCACGCAGCCGGCCAGCACCGGCATTACTGCGATCAGCAGAAACGCGGTGATCAGCCAGGTCCAGACGAACAGCGGCATTTTCATCAGGGTCATGCCGGGCGCGCGCAGGTTGAGGATGGTCGCGACCACGTTGATCGCGCCCATGATCGAACTGATGCCCATCAAGTGGATGGCGAAGATGAAGAACGTCACGCTTTCCGGCGCGTAGGTCGTCGATAGCGGCGCATAAAAGGTCCAGCCGAAATTCGGTCCGCCACCCGGGGTGAACAGTGTCGACACCAACAGCAAAAACGCCGCCGGCAACAGCCAGAAGCTGAAGTTGTTCATCCGTGGCAGCGCCATGTCCGGCGCCCCGACCATCAGCGGAATCATCCAGTTGGCGAGGCCGACGAAGGCCGGCATCACCGCGCCGAACACCATGACCAGACCGTGCATGGTGGTCATCTGGTTGAAGAATTCCGGCTGGACGATCTGCAGGCCGGGCTGGAACAGCTCGGCGCGAATGACCATGGCGAACGAGCCGCCGAGCAGGAACATGCAGAAGGCAAACCACAGGTACAGCGTGCCGATGTCCTTGTGGTTGGTGGTCAGCACCCAGCGCATCAGGCCTTTGGCGGGGCCGTGGGCGTGGTCGGCGTGACCGTGGTCATCGATGACAGCGCTCATGGCCGGTCTCCTTCACGAAAGTGGACGGGGCAGGCCGGGGCGCGCTGCCCCGACCGGTTCACTGAATACGCAATTGACCGGCTCATTTGCTTTCCGCCTGTTTCAGCTCCAGCACTTCTTTTGGCGTGACCATGTCGCCCTTGTTGTTGCCCCAGGCGTTACGTTCGTAAGTCACGACCGCTGCGATATCGACTTCCGACAGCTGTTTGCCGAACGCCGCCATGGCGGTGCCGGGTTTGCCGTGGTAGACGATGCTCAGGTGATCCTTGATCGGCCCGGTGGCTATTTTCGAGCCCTTGAGTGCCGGGAACATCGGCGGCAGGCCCTGGCCTTCGGCCTGGTGACAGGCCACGCAAGTGGTGTGGTAAACCTTGTCGCCGCGCTCCTTGAGCTCGTCGAGGGTCCATTCCTTGCTGGTCAGTTCTTTGAGCTGCGCGGCCTCGGCCTTGCGCTCGGCGAGCCATTTTTCGTAGTCGGCCTGTTCCTTGACCTCGACCACGATCGGCATGAAGCCGTGATCCTTGCCGCACAATTCGGCGCACTGGCCACGGTAGAGGCCAGGCTTGTCGATGCGTGTCCAGGCCTCATTGACGAACCCGGGAATCGCATCGCGCTTGACCGCAAACGCCGGCACCCACCATGAGTGAATGACGTCAGCCGAGGTCACCAGAAAGCGCACCTTGGCGCCGATCGGCAGCACCAGTGGCTTGTCGACTTCGAGCAGGTAGTGCTCGCCCTTGGCTTCCTTGTTGTGGATCTGCTCGGCGGGGGTGGCCAGGTTGCTGAAGAACTCGACGTCCTGGCCCAGGTATTTGTAGTGCCACTTCCACTGATAGCCGGTGATCTGGATATCGATGTCCGGCTCGCTGGTGTCGTACATCTTTATCAGCGTCGCGGTGGCGGGGACGGCCATGGCTACCAGGATCAGCAGCGGCACGATGGTCCACATGATCTCGACGCCGGTGCTTTCGTGGAATTTGGCCGCGACCTGGCCGGTAGAGCGGCGGTGCACCATCATCGACCAGAACATGGCGCCGAAGACGATGATCCCGATCACCACACAGATCCAGAAAATGGTCATGTGCAGGTCGAATACTGCGTGACTGATTTCAGTCGCTCCAGGCGCCATATTCACAGTCCATGCCGCGTTGGCCGGGCTGAAAATCGACCACAACAGGAGGCCCATCCAGACATGTGGATGTCGCATCATTGCGGGTTCCCCTTATCGTTCTTGTTATCCCGCCGGCGTATCGCCTGCGGCAAGGGAGCGGCTGCATCAGACTACGAACTTGAATCGCCGGGCCTTGCTGCGGGTGCAGTCGGGCGTCATCAGCTAACTCCATTCATTGGCGAGTATAGACAGCGCCCGGGAATTGCAACCCGGGCACGTAAATGAGCTGAAACACCCGGCGCTTGCGTTCAAGTGCCCGAATGGAGAAGGATGCAGACGAGTGGTGGCGAATGGATATAACGCAGCTGCATCAAGGATGAAATAATTATGACAAATGCGTCTTAGCGTTTTTCGTAAGCCAGCTAAGTTATGTCTTCCCTATTTCATTGCCTTGTTTCCTGGAGTTTTCATGAACACCGCCGCATTGCGCGAGCAGATCCAAAAAGCCCAACAGCACGAAAAAGACACCGGCCTGCTGACCCGTCAGCTGGAAAGCAAGCTGCCTCACCTGCACCCGGCGATCCAGTTGCCGGAAGCCGACGCCCAGGGCGTGCTGACGCGTTTCGTCGCCGCCTACATCGATGAAGTACCGGACCTGCTGGATGCAGCCAATGAAGTCGCCAGGGAAGCGGGAATCGAATCGCAGATCAAACCTGTGCTGAAAATCGCCGAGCAGTATTTCCTCCAGCCGCCGGCGATCATGGCCGGACACGTCGGCCTGGACAGCCTGCTCGACGAAGCCTATCTGGCACACCGCTTTGTCGAAGAGGTCAACGACCTGTACATCAAGCATTTCGGCCAGCCATTGATCCCCTTGGACATGACGGTCGCCAACCTGATTGCTCACCAATTGATCGGTGAGGAATTCGCCAACCAACTGGATGAAGCGGTGCATCACGCGATCGACGAGATGCTCAACGAAGAGAGTTTTGCTTTGGAGTCGGTCGAAGCCTATCGCGAAAAACTCAGCAGTCCGGACACTGGCGCGGCGTGGAAACGCTGGCCGTGCATGAGCCGCCGGTTGGGTGTGGGGCTTGAGCTCGATCAGCCTGCTGCCTGATTTTCTTGTGTCATAAATCCAGTGTGGGAGCGAGCCTGCTCGCGAATGCGGTCGATCATTCAACATCTCTGTTGGCTGATACACCGCTTTCGCGAGCAGGCTCGCTCCCACAGGGTTTGCGTTTTGAGGTCGACTTCTAACCCGCCGCACCAATCCCGGTATTGGTCCGCACCCGCCCCTCAAGCCGTCGCTTCAACCCGCGCGATTCGATCAACAGCTTCGACCCCTTCGCCGCATTCGCCCGGCCCCATTCCTCAAGCAACTCGAGACACGAATGGTCGATGTAGCTCAGGTTGTTCAGCGGCACATGCACCGTCGTGCCGTGGGGAATGCTGCCCAGCACCTGGGTCAGCGCCGGCACTTTGAGGAACGTCGCCGCGCCGACCAGACGCAATTCCATTTCGCCGTCCTGCGGCAGGTCGATCAGGCTGATTTTCAGGCGCGAAGCCTTGAATGCCAGTTTCAACATGGTCAGGCCGAAACCGATCAGCACACCGGTGAGCAGGTCAGTGAAGATGATCGCCAGCGCCGTCGCGGCGTAGGTGAACATCGGCATCCGCCCGTACCGACCCAGACCACGGAAAGCTTTCAGGTCGACCAGTTTGAAACCGGTGTACACCAGCACTCCCGCCAGGCTTGCCACCGGGATGCTTTGCAGCACGCTCGACAGCAACAGCACGAATGCCAGCAGCCACAGGCCATGGAAAATCGTCGAGTAGCGTGTGGTCGCACCAGCCTGAACGTTGGCCGAACTGCGCACGATCACCCCGGTCATCGGCAGCGCGCCGACCAGACCGCAGAGCATGTTGCCGACACCTTGCGCCGACAGTTCACGGTCGAAGTCCGAACGCACGCCGCTGTGCATGCGATCCACCGCCGCAGCGGACAGCAGGGTTTCGGCACTGGCGATAAACGCCACGGCGAACGCGGCGATCAGCAGCGTCGGGTCGGCCAGGCTCATCAGGTCGGCCGGCTTGAGCCAATCGATCGCCTCGGCCAGATTCGCCGGTACCTCGACGCGCTTGACCTGCAACGCCAGCATCAGGCTCGCCACCGTCGCCAGACCCACACCGAGCAATGCGCCGGGAATGAAGCGCAGCGAATGCGGGCGGAATTTTTCCCACAGCCACATCACCGCAATCGTCGACAGACCGAGCAGACCCGCCTGCCAGCCAAACGATGGCAAGGCCTGCGCCACGGCCGCCGGGAACGCCGTGAGGTTGTCGAGCCCGGAAGGCTGCGGCTTGGCATCGAGCATCACATGGATTTGCGAGAGCACAATCAACACGCCAATGCCCGCGAGCATGCCGTAGACCACCGCTGGCGCCGTGACCCGAAACCAGCAGCCAAGCTTCAGGCGCCCGGCGACCAGTTGCAGAAATCCGGCGAGCAGCAGGATCGGCCCGAGCATCTCGACGCCATGCTGGCGCACCAGCTCGAAAACCAGCACCGCCAGACCCGCCGCCGGACCACTGACCTGCAACGGCGACCCCGCCAGCCAACCGACCACCAGACCGCCAATGATGCCGGTGATCAGACCCTTGGCCGGCGGCAGCCCCGAGGCAATCGCGATGCCCATGCACAGCGGCAGGGCGACCAGAAACACAACCACGGAGGCGAGCAGCTCCCGTGGCAACACAGCTTTCAATTGAGCCGCACGCATGGCGATTCTCCCGAAGTTTTCTTCAGGCGTGGCGAGGCCGGACCGCTGAATCAGCGGCCGGCGTCATACCACACAGATTGTTGGGAAGATTTAGAAGCGCGCTTTGGGCGTCGCCACAGGAATCGGATGGCTGCCGTCGAGAGGCAGGAAACGACCCTGGTCCGCGTCGTAAGCTTTGATTTCGCTGGTTTCGATGTTGTAGACCCAGCCATGGATGAACAGATGACCGTTCGCCATGCGCGAGGCTACCGAAGGATGGGTACGCAAGTGCTGCAGTTGGGCGATGACGTTTTCCTCGGTGAGGATCGGCATGCTGTCTTTTTCGTCGGTGCAGTTGCAGTTGTCGTGCACCATGGTTTTCGCGACTTCAGCATGGCGCAGCCAGGCTTTGACCGTCGGCATTTTTTCCAGGCTGTCGGGGTTGAGTACCGCGCGCATGGCGCCGCAATCGGAGTGGCCGCAAATGATGATGTGCTGCACGCCCAGCGCCAGTACCGCGTATTCGATCGCGGTAGAGACGCCGCCGTTCATCTGACCGTAAGGCGGCACCACGTTGCCGACGTTACGGGTAACGAACAGATCGCCCGGCGAGCTCTGGGTGATCAGCTCGGGAACGATGCGCGAGTCGGCGCAGGTGATGAACATCGCCTTGGGCGCCTGAGCGGTAGCGAGCTTCTTGAACAGTTCTTCCTGCTGCGGAAAAACGTCATGGTGAAAGCGTAAAAAGCCATCAACGATCTGTCGCAGTGCTGCATCGGCGGATTGTGCTTCAGGGCTTTGCGCCGAGGCAGCCAACGACTGTTTATCCTTGTCACTCATGATTCATCCTCTTGTGCGGATTCAGGGAGTCTTCCCCGGTATTCCGGTATGAAGCCAGTGGCTGTTTAAACCATCCGGGTCATCCCGACCCGTCAGTCACTCGATGAACAAGGTAGCCGCCGAAACTTAACTGAAACTGAATCAAACGCTCTAGAACGTGTGTTCCAGGTCACAAAAAACGTGACCGGCGTGTTTCGGCGGAAGGATTCCAACCCGTCAACCCAAAGCCAATTGTCGCTAAATCAACGACATCTGGCGACCCGGCGGACAGAAGGCCGAGCAGTCGAGGTTATAGCCCTCGCGTTTGTTCAGGCCAAGCTTTTTGATGGCCTTGGCAAATCTTTGTGCGAGCAGGTCGGCAAACGGCCCTTCACCGCGCATCCGCGCGCCGAATCGGCTGTCGTAGAGTTCGCCGCCGCGGCTCTGGCGGATCAGGCTCAGCACATGGGCGGCACGTTGCGGATAGTGCGCCTGCAACCACTCCTCGAACAGCGGCGCGACTTCCAGCGGCAGGCGCAGCATCATGTAGGCAGCGCTTTGCGCGCCGGCAGCGTGGGCCTCGGTCAGCAGGCTTTCGATTTCGCTGTCATTGATCATCGGAATCATCGGCGAACACAGCACGCCGACCGGAACGCCTGCTTCGCGCATCACCCGGATCGCGCGCAGGCGTGCCTTGGGCGCAGCGGCGCGCGGTTCGAGGATGCGTTTGAGTTCATCATCAAGCGTGGTCAGGCTGATCATCACCGCCACCAGCCGTTGCTGCGCCAACTCCGTGAGCAAATCGAGATCGCGCAGAATCAGCGAACCTTTGGTGACGATGGTCACCGGGTGGCGATAGCGCAGCAGCACTTCCAGGGTCTGCCGGGTGATTTTGTGTTCGCGCTCGATGGGCTGATACGGGTCGGTATTGGAGCCAAGATTGATCGGCGCGCATTGATAGCCGGGTTTGCTCAGCTGTTCTTCGAGGACCTGGGCGGCATTGGTCTTGGCAATCAGCCGGGTTTCGAAATCCAGGCCCGGCGACATGTCCCAATAGGCGTGGCTGGGCCGTGCGTAGCAATAGATGCAGCCGTGTTCGCAGCCGCGATAGGGATTGAGCGAACGGTCGAAGGGCAGATCCGGCGAGGTGTTCCGGCTGATGATCGATTTGGCCTTTTCGATGATCACTTCGGTGTTTTGCGTCTCTGGCACTTCCTGATACCAGCCGTCGTCCTCGGCCACCGAACGACTGGGCGCAAAGCGGTTGTGCGGGTTGGTTGCGGTGCCGCGACCGCGGGGCGGAACTGGGATGTTCATCGAACGAACCTCTGCTCTGTATATGCATACAGTATCCGAGGGGGTGCGCTGCGATCCAGTACCGTTCAGCGATGCTTTACCAATAGTGATACCGCACAGAGTTTGACTGAGCAATTGTCATCAGGTCGCGACAAGTCAGGACACAGATGCCTAATTGCTGAACTCAGGTCCGCTATATAGGCTCTGGAACCCCCGGCAACAGACTCCGGCCAAACTAATTAAAAGGATTTGATTGAATGTCTTACTTGAATCAACGCGGTGTTTTCCTGCAAATGATGCAGCCGAGTATCACCGATTCCAACACTATTGTTTCGCTGCAACTGGCGCGCAAGGAGCTGGGCTGGAACGCGGAGCAAGAGCTGTCGACCGAGACCCTGGTCGATTCTGTCTACGTCGTGGCGGTATCGGCTGACAAGGGCAAAACGTTCACCATTCGCACTGACAAGAAAGATGTCGACGGTGACGGCGATATTGATAGTGATGACAAGGCGAAGTTGATCGCCTTGGCCAAAGCTTATGTGGCCATCATTAATCCGTAAGCAGAAGTAATCGCACAACTTCATAACTGAAACCCCCTGCATGAATACATCATGCAGGGGGTCTATTTCTAGTTATGTTGGGTGACTTGGCCGAGATCATCGCCGGAAGTGTTTTGCATATCCTCGCTGCGCAGATGCGCAACCTCTTTGGCACTGACTGGCGCGCCCTTGTTACCCCAGCTGCCACGGATGAAACTCACCACGTCCGCGACTTCCTGATCCGTCAGGCGCCAGGCGAAACCTGGCATAGTGAAGGCCGATGGCGCTGCGTGCGTCGCCGGCAAGGTTGCGCCTTTGAGCACGATGTGAATCAGCGACGTCGGATCCTCCGTCTGCAGCACCGGATTGCCCGCCAGCGCCGGGAACACCCGGGTGTAGCCATGGCCATCGGTACGGTGGCAGGCCGCGCAGTTGTCGATGTACACCGACGCGCCGCGTTGGCTGTCGTCACCGTTCCACAGCGCTTTGGCTACTTTCTCGTCGTACTGATGCGGCTGATCCGCCGGGTCATTGGCCGGCAGTGATTTGAGATAGCGGGCAATCGCGGTGAGGTCGGCGTCGCTCATGTACTGCATGCTGTGGGTGACCACATCGCTCATGCCGCCGAACACTGCGCTGCGATCACTGCGCCCGGTCTTGAGGAACTGCACCAGTTGTTCTTCGCTCCAGCTGCCGAGGCCATCCTTGTGATCGCCGCGCAGGCTCTTGGCGATCCAGCCTTCAAGCGGAGCACTGCCGGCGAGGAATTCGCTGCCGTCCGCCGCGCTCAGGGATTTTTCCTGCATGGTCAGTGCGCGCGGGGTGTGACAGGCGCCGCAGTGGCCGAGGCCTTCAACCAGGTACGCGCCGCGATCGATCACCGGATCGGCCGACGTGGACTGGTAATCCTCGACCTTCGGTGCGAACAGCCAGCGCCAGCCCATCAGCGGCCAGCGCATGCTCAACGGCCACGGAATGTCGCTGGCCTTGTTCTCCTGCGCCACCGGTTCGACGCCGTGCATGAAGTAGGCGTACAGCGCTTGCATGTCGGCCTGGTTGACCCGCGCGTAGGACGGATAAGGCATCGCCGGGTACAACGTGCTGCCGTTTTTGGCAACGCCATGGCGCACGGCCTGATCGAAGTCTTCGAAGCTGTAATCTCCGAGGCCGGTTTTATCCGGGGTGATGTTGGTCGAGTAGATCGTGCCGATCGGCGTCTCCATCGGCAGCCCGCCGGCGAACGGCTTGCCGCCCTTGGCGGTGTGACAGGCCACGCAGTCACCGGCGCGGGCGAGGTATTCACCTTGCTTGATCAGATTTTGATCAACATCGGCCGCATAAATTGCAGTGCTGCCGAGCAGGGCGAGGGTGGCGATAACGAAAGTTTTCATGGTCATCGCTCCTTAAGCCTGCACCAGCGGGCCGGGGTTTTTCAGGTATTGCTCGCGGATCGCTTTCGCCGACCAGTAGGTCAGCGCCGCCACCAGTCCGGTCGGGTTGTAGCCCAGGCCCTGCGGGAACGCCGAGGCGCCCGGGACGAACACGTTGTGCACGTCCCAGCTCTGCAAATAGCGGTTCAGCGCGCTGGTCTTCGGATCGGTGCCCATGATCGCGCCACCGTTGAGGTGGGTGGTCTGGTACGAGGCGGTGTTGAAGTGGTCGCCGACTTGCTTGCCGATCACCGCGATGGCTTTAGGGCCCATCGCTTCGGCGATCTTGCCCATTTTTTCGACCATGAAGCGGTTCATCTTGATGTCGTTTTCCTGCCAGTCGAAAGTCATGCGCAGCAGCGGCAGACCGTAAGCGTCGCGGTACACCGGATCGAGATCAAGGTAGTTGCCACGGTAGGACTGATGCGCGCCGTGGGCGTCCATCGACACCTGGTGGGTGTAGTAATCGGCGGTGGCGCGTTTCCACGCACTGCCCCACGCCGGTGTGCCCGGCGGGTTCGAGGTGCCGGCAATCGGTCGGCTGCCAGCCTGGTTGACCCACATCGGCGAGCCGCCGACGAAGCCGTGCGGGCCATGATCGAAGTTGTCGGCGTTGAAATCGTCCACCGCCACGCCGTTGCCGCCAGCGCCGATGAAGTTGTTGGTGTGGGTGTCCTTGTCGAAGAACGCCTTGATGGTCGCCATATTCTGGTAGGCGAAGTTACGCCCGACCACGCCTTCGCCGCTGATCGGGTCGTAGGGTTTGCCGATCCCGGAGAGCAGCATCAGACGCACGTTGTGCAGCTGGAACGCGCCGAGGATCACCAGATCCGCCGGCTGCTCGATCTCGCGGCCCTGGCCGTCGATGTAGGTGACGCCGGTGGCTTTCGACTTACTGCTGTCGAGATTGACACGCAGCACATGGGAGTTGGGCCGCAGTTCGAAATTCGGCAGGGGCTTGAGCGCCGGCAGAATGTTCACGTTCGGCGAGGCCTTGGAATACATGTAGCAGACGTAGCCGCTGCAGAAACCGCAGAAATTGCACGGCCCCATCTGTGCGCCGTAGGGATTGGTGTACGGCCCAGAGGTATTTGCCGAAGGCAGGTTGTAGGGTTTGTAACCGGCTTCTGTGGCCGCTTTGCCGAACAGCTGTGCGGATACGGTGTTCTTCTGCGCTTCAAGCGGGAACGGGTTGGAGCGATCCGCCGCGTAAGGATTGCCGCCCTTGCCCTGACCGACCAGTTGGCCTTTCACCGTCCAGGCCTGGCCGGAGGTGCCGAAGACTTTTTCCGCGAAGTCGAAAAACGGTTCCAGCTCTTCATAGCTGACGCCGAAATCCTGAATGGTCATGTCTTTGGGGATGAAGCTTTTGCCGTAGCGTTCTTCGTAGTGGCTGCGCATGCGCAATTCGATCGGGTCGACGCGAAAGTGCACGCCCGACCAGTGCAGACCGGCGCCGCCGACGCCATTCCCCGGCAGGAACGCGCCCAACTGGCGGTTGGGCAGGGCGATGTCGTTGACGCTGTGGCGAATTGTGACGGTCTCTTTGGAGATGTCCTGAAAGAGCTTTTTCCGCACGCTGTAGGTGAGTTCGTCGATCACCTGCGGATAGTTGCCGTCGGGGTAGGTGTCCTGCATCGGCCCGCGCTCCAGCGCCAGCACGTTCAGACCCGCTTCGGTCAGCTCTTTGGCCATGATGGCGCCCGTCCAGCCGAAACCGACGATGACTGCATCAACCTTCTTCAATACCGTTGCCATGCTTACGCCCTCTCGCCGCGAATCGACACTGCCGGGAAGGGGTATTGCTCGTTGCGTTCCACCCAATCCATGAAATCGGCGCGGGCGCCGGGGAAACCGATCATGGTCCAGCCGACCATGCCTTTATTGCCACCGTGGATCGGGTCGCAGAAGAAACCTTCCTTGGTGTTTTGCAGCAGCAGATTGAAGAAAATCTTCGCCGGCACCGCATCGAACTGCGGCTTGCCGGCTTCGAGTTGCTTGAGCAAATCGTCTCGGGTAGCGCTGTCTTGCTCGGCAAATGTTTTACCGCTGAGACCTTTTACCCACTGATCCGTGGCGGCGATGCCGAGACGATAGATGTCTTTGGGTACCAGTTTGCTCTGCCAGCCCATCTCCGGCGCAGCGTCGGCATTGAATGGGCCTTGCATGTACCACAGGGCACCGGCGGCGTACGGCGTGTTCATCTGCCGGTCGATGTATTCCGGCACGCCGGCTTCAAGCGCGCCCGGGCCCTGCGCATCGTTGGGGATCAACTGGGCGACGGCAGCGTTGATGAACGCCCATTCTTCGGCGGTGAAAAAGCTCGGCTGATACTCACCGGCGCCAGCCGCGGCCGGTTTTGCTGCGGCAGGCGCCGGTGTGCTTTCAGGTGCGGCTTGCAGCACGCTGCTGCCCAGGCCGGTACCGGCAAGTGTGACCACCGGAATCAGGGTCAGGGATTTGCGCAAGAACTCACGCCGCGGGTTGTCTCGATCTTGATCAGACATGGGGGGCACCTCATCAGGCATAGAAGTCAGCCGCTTCTGCGAGCAGCTCGAGGAATTTTGCGTCGCGATGACGAGGGTCTGTCCCGAAAAAGGGCGCCACGTCTGCAACATCATGTGACAAATGGTAGCAGGCTAAGCATCAAGAAAAACCGTTTTCCTGGAAAAAAGCCCGGCGAAGCGACGATTCACGTTTCTTTGACGACCGGCTCACGGCGTATTGACCGCTCAAAAGCGAAGCTGCAATTCCTTCAATGAAGATTGCCGAAACGGTCAGCCCAGCATGTCTCGAGTGCGCTTTTTCCCCGCGTTATGTTTTTCGCTTGTTGCCCTGTTGCATGGCATTGCCGCCCGGGCGGCCGACCCCACGGCATCTCGCCCGGCCGAGTGGGCACAGCCGGTTGAGGCGCAGTTCAACCTGTTCCGCATGTCACCGACGCTGTATCGCAGCGCCTTGCCCAGCCGCAGTGCGGTGCCGCTGTTGAACGATCTGCATGTCGTCACCGTAATCAACTTCCTGCCTGACGCTGATAGCGACTGGCTCTCCGCGCCGGGCATCAAGCAAGTGCAGCTGCCGTATCGCACCAACCACGTCGACGACAGCGATGTGCTCAAGGCTCTGCGCGCGATTCAGTCCGCCGAAGCCGACGGCCCGGTGCTCATGCACTGCAAGCACGGTTCTGACCGCACCGGTCTGATGGCGGCGATGTACCGCGTGGTGGTGCAGGGCTGGAGCAAAGAGCAGGCGCTCAAGGAAATGACCGAGGGCGGTTTTGGTGACAGTCAGCATTTCCACGACAGCGTGCGCTACGTGATGCAGGCTGATGTCGATCGGTTGCACGAAGCCCTGATCAATGGCGAATGCAGCACCAGTGCATTCGCCATGTGTTCGATGAAGAGCTGGTTCGACTCGGCGCACGTCCAGCGTTGATCAGCTCAATCGGCTGGTGCAGGAAACAGCGCGCTGTCGATCGGTTTACCCAAGAACGCTTGCAGCGCGGCGGGGAGTGACTGTCTGTCTCCCGACAGCAGGTGCTTGCGCAGGTCCCGGCCCGTCTGTTCATTGAACAGACCTTCACGTTCGAAGCGTTTGAATGCCTCGCTCGCCAGCACACCCGACCATTTGTAGGCGTAAAGCGAAGCCTCGTAACCGGTGACCAGATAATCGCAGCTGTTGGCGAAGCGGCAGTAGGCTGGAATATGCAGGCCCGGGAATGCGCTTTGCACATCCGCCATCACTTGTTGAACAGTGCGACCGTCGCCGTGACTGCAATGCAGTTCGAAGTCGAACAGCGCGCTCAGCAGCAGCATCGCCGTCTCTCGGCTGCGCTGGATGTCGGTGGTGGAAAACGCGGCGTCCGCCTGTGTTTCCGACAGGCGCTCACCGCTCTGATGATGCGTACCCAGCCAGCGCAGGAATTGCCCGGATAGCGCCCATTTCTCGAACAGCTGCCCGACAAACTCGGCAGCGTCGCGGCTCAGATGCGAAATGCCGGACAGGTTGTAGTGCGGCGAACGTGTCAGCACGTGATGCAGGCAATGGCCGAATTCGTGCAGCAGCACGCGCAGATCCTGATGTGCCAGCAGATTCAGCCCGTCGGCGGCGGCCGTGTAATTGCATTGAAGCGAGGCTATCGGCAGTGATGGCCGGCCTTCCGCATTGATCCGTCGGTTGCGCAGTACACCTGTCCAGGCGTAGTCGGCGCCAGCGGCGCGGTGGAACGGGTCGATGTAGATGAAGCCGACCGCTTGCTCATGCTCGCTGACTTCGAACAGGCGCACGTTTTCGTTGAAAGTCTCCAGGCGAATGTTTTCGCTGATCCTGATGCCGAACATGTGCTCACTGAAGCGGCACAGGCTCTGCAGTATGGCGTCCAGCGGAAAAAACAGGCGCAGGTCCTGCTCCTCGCCGCCCAACTGTTTCAAGCGCAATTGCTCGGCGAGGAAGTCGTGATCCCACGCTTCTATCTGATCAATACCGTACTGGCGTGCAGAGGCTTGCAGGTCATCGGTTTCGCGCGCAAGCGCCGCTGCATTGAGGGCGATCTGCTGCTGCAGAAAACGGCGGACCTGGTCAGTATCCACGGCCATGCGGTCGAGCAGTCGCAGTTGAGCGAAATTGTCGAAACCCAACAGCCGGGCTTTGGCATGACGCGCAGCCAGCAGCTTGTGCAGCACCGGTCCGTTGTCGAAGCGGCCGGCGTATGGCCCCTGATCCGAAGCGCGGGTGCACCAGGCTTTGAAACACTCTTCACGTAAACCGCGGTGCCGCGCCCGCTTCATGACCTGATCGTAAGTGTTCTGATCGAGGGTCAGCCGCCACCCGGACAGGCCGGCATTTTTGGCATTGGCGGCCAGATGCGCCTGCGTTTCGGCCGGCAGTCCTGCCAACAGCGCTGCATCGTCGATGTCCTTGCTCCATGCAGCGTTGACCGATCTGAGATTGCTCATGAAGCGCTTTTCCAGCAGATCGATTTCGCCGTTCAATCGCGTCAGATCCTTGCGCTGCGCACTCGACAATTCGCTGCCGGCCAAGTGAAACCTGCGCAGGATTTTCGCCAGCGAGGCTTTGCGTGCATCACTGAAGCTGGCGGCTATGGAGCTCTGTGCCAATCGTTGATAAACCTGGAGCAACTGTCGATTGCCGGCCTTCGCAGCCTTGTAATGCTGCGCAGCGTGGGTGCTGAGCGCTTCCTGCGCCAACCACTCGGGATCATCGGCATGCCTGACCGAGAGGAATTCGATAATCGCCATGGTTTCATTCAGGCGTGCATCGGCTTCATCAATGGCAATGACCACGTCGTCCCAGTTGGGATGCTCAACCTGAGTGGCGATGACGTTTTCGATGATCAGCAGATTGTCGGCAACGATGCGCTCGACTGCCGGCAGCAGATGTTCGGCGCGTATCGCCGACCAGGGCGGCAACTGCCATTGTTGCAGGAGTGGGTTGGTGTCAGGCATGGCGTCTTCCGTGAGAGAGGGCTGGATCGGCCAGCCTAATCAGGAAGCGCAGGGCAAGGTGGTGGATAGATACCGCCACTTGCCGACGATCATCGGCAGGTGGCGGTAGTTGTCACTGTTGCTCGTCGGGCTTTTTCTTCAACTTCGGGTTGGGGAAGAACTGCACGGCCTGGACCTTTTTGTCGGCGGCAGGCTTCAGCGCACTGGTATTGACCCGCGTGCCCAGTTCTTTGGGTACCGACAGCCCCTGCTCGTTGAGGGTGTCGGAGTAACCGCAAGCCACGCATTCGCGGTGCGGCACGCCATCTTCGCTCCACATCATCAACTTGTCCGGCTCGCTGCACGCCGGGCAGACCGCCCCGGCGATAAAGCGCTTCTTGGTGATCACAGGGCCGTCGCTCATGCTGCCGCGTCCTCACTCAGGCCGCTGTGGCGCAACAGCGCGTCGATCGACGGCTCACGGCCACGGAAGTCGACGAACAGCACCATCGGTGCCTGCGAGCCGCCGCGCGCCAGAATCGCCTCGCGGAACGCCCGACCGGTTTCAGCGTTAAGCACGCCGTCTTCCTCGAATTTCGAGAAGGCGTCGGCGGACAGCACTTCAGCCCACTTGTAGCTGTAGTAACCCGCCGCGTAACCACCAGCGAAAATGTGCGCAAAGCTGTTGGGGAAGCGGTTGTAAGCCGGTGGACGCATCACCGACACCTCGTCACGCACGCCCTCGAGCACTTGCGCCACGCTGCGGCCATCGCCATGGGTGGCATGCAGTTCGAAGTCGAACAGCGAAAACTCCAGCTGACGCACCATCATCAGGCCGGACTGGAAGTTCTTCGCCGCGAGCATTTTTTCCAGCAGGTCCTGCGGCAGTGGCTCGCCGGTCTCGTAGTGGCCGGAAATCAGCGCCAGGCCTTCCGGCTCCCAGCACCAGTTTTCCATGAACTGGCTTGGCAGCTCGACCGCGTCCCAGGCCACGCCATTGATGCCGGACACGCCAGCGTGCTCGACGCGGGTCAGCAGGTGGTGCAGGCCATGGCCGAACTCGTGGAACAAAGTGGTCACTTCATCGTGGGTCAGCAGCGCAGGCTTGCCGCTGTCGGCCGGGGTGAAGTTGCACACCAGATTGGCCACCGGGCTTTGCAGCACTCCGTCGACGGTGCGACGACGGTCGCGGGCGCCATCCATCCACGCGCCGCCACGCTTGTTGGCGCGGGCATACAGGTCGAAGAAGAAGCGGCCGACGTGCTGGCCGTTTTCCTTGATCTCGAACAGGCGGACGTCCGGGTGCCAGGTGTCGAAGCCTTTCTGCTCGGCGATCTCGATGCCGTACAAACGCTGGACGATGGCGAACAGGCCGCTGAGGACTTTGTCGATCGGGAAGTAGGCTCGCAGGGTTTCCTGGGCGACGCTGTAACGCTGCTCGCGAAGTTTTTCACCGTAGAAACCGCTGTCCCAGCTTTGCAGATCGGCGCAGCCCTGTTCGGCGGCGTAAGCGCGCAGCTGTTGCAGATCCTGAGCGGCGAACGGCTTGCTGCGTTGGGCCAGATCGCGCAGGAAGCTCAGCACCTGATCGCTGGATTCGGCCATTTTCGTCGCCAGACTCAGTTCGGCGAAACTGGCGAAGCCCAGCAGTCGGGCCAGTTCCTGACGCAGGTCGAGGATCTCTTCCATCACCGGGCCGTTGTCGTTCTGGCCGGCATTCGGGCCTTGGTCCGAGGCGCGGGTGCAGTACGCGGCGTAGACTTCTTCGCGCAGCGCACGGTCTTGCGCGTAGGTCATCACCGCGTAATAGCTGGGGAATTCCAGGGTGATCAGCCAGCCGTCGAGGCCTTTGGCGTGCGCGGCGGCAGCCATTTGCGCCTTGGCCGAATCGGTCAGGCCGGCAAGGGCGGCTTCGTCGGTGATGTGCTTGGTCCACGCTTGGGTGGCGTCGAGCAACTGGTTGGAGAAGCGGCTGCCGAGCTCTGACAGTTTGCTCTGCACTTCGGCGTAACGTTTCTGCTCGGCTTCCGGCAGATCGATACCCGACAGACGGAAATCGCGCAGGGCGTGTTCCAGAATGGTCTTTTGCGCGACGTCGAAACTGGCAGCTTCCGGACTGTTGGCCAACGCTTCATACGCCTGGAACAGTTCGCGGTTCTGGCCCATCTCGGTGGAGTAGGCGCTCAGGGCCGGCAGGCACGACTCGTAGGCTTCACGCAGTTCGGCGCTGTTGCACACGGCGTTAAGATGGCTGACCGGGCTCCATGCCGCACCGAGACGATCGTTGAGTTCGTCCATCGCCAGCACCAGACCGGCCCAGGTCGGGTTCTTGCCCTGGGTCTTGAGAATTTCGGCGATGGCGGCGCGGTTGTCCGCGAGGATGGTTTCGATGGCGGGCAGGACGTGTTCGGCACGGATCGTGGAGAACGGCGGCAGGTCGTAGGACTGCAAAAGAGGGTTGTTCACGCTCACGGTTGGCACCTTGGCTGGAAGAAACATGCGCCCATCTTAATTACAATCGACACTCACCGCAGCTATCGGCGACAGAGAGAGAACTAATCGTGTCCCTTCGCAAATACCAGAATCACACCCCCCGCCTGAGCAACGGCGCATTCGTCGACGGTTCGGCGGTGGTGATCGGCGACGTCGAAATTGGCGCAGACAGCTCGGTCTGGCCGCTGACGGTGATCCGTGGCGACATGCACCGCATCCGCATCGGTGCGCGCACCAGCGTGCAGGACGGCTGCGTGCTGCACATCACCCACGCCGGCCCATTCAACCCGGACGGCTTTCCCTTGCTGATCGGCGATGACGTGACCATCGCCCACAAGGTCATGCTGCACGGCTGCACCGTTGGCAGCCGCGTATTGATCGGCATGGGCAGCATCGTCATGGACGGCGCCGTGGTCGAGGACGACGTGATCATCGGCGCTGGCAGTCTGGTGCCGCCGGGCAAACGCCTGCAAAGCGGCTTTCTGTATGTCGGCAGCCCGGTCAAGCAAGTGCGCCCGCTGACCGACAAGGAAAACGCCTTCTTCACGTACAGCGCGGCGAATTACGTCAAGCTCAAGGACCTGCATCTGGCCGAAGGCTACGACCAGTTCTGAATTGCCCTACACCTGCTCGGGAATTTCCATGCATTACCAGACTGTACTGTTCGACCTCGATGGCACCCTGACCGACCCGCGTGAGGGCATCACCCGCTCAATTCAATTTGCCTTGGCCAATCTCGGCATCGACGAGCCGGACCTGAGCAAACTGGAACACTTCATCGGCCCGCCGCTGCTGCAAGCGTTCATGCAGTTCTACGACTTCGACGAGGCCAAGGCCTGGGAAGCGGTGAATTTCTATCGCGAGCGCTTCAAGGTCACCGGCCTCTACGAAAATCGAGTGTTCGACGGGGTGACGCCGTTGCTGGAGACCTTGAGCGGGCAGGGGCGGCAGTTGTACATCGCCACCTCCAAACCGTGGGTGTTCGCCCGCGAGATCGCCCGGCACTTCGACTTCGCCCGCCACTTCAAGGTGATCTACGGCAGCGAGCTGGATGGCACGCGAACCAACAAGGTTGAGCTGATTGCGCATCTGCTCGAGGAAGAACGCCTGGACCCCGCGCAGACCCTGATGATCGGCGATCGCAAGCACGACCTGATCGGCGCGCGCAGCAATGGCCTGGATGCAGCGGCGGTGGGCTATGGGTTTGGCAGTTTCGAGGAGTTGAATGCCGAGGCGCCGGCTTATCACTTTGAAACCTTGGACGAGTTGCATCAGGCGTTTTTGCAGCGCTGATGAAATAGCCTTCGCGAGCAGGCTCGCTCCCACAGAGGCACCGCGATCCAATGTGGGAGCGAGCCTGCTCGCGAAAGGGCCGTTATGCCCCCGAGTTCCTTAGGACTGGGCCAGCGCTTTCAGCTTCGCCTTACGCTCATCAACCGGCAACCGTCCCAACCGCTCAACCTCGGCATAAAACCTCATCCAATCCCCATCTACTTGGCGGAACACCGCCGCAAACGCCGGCACCCACTGGTCATACAGCCCGAACGGCAACAGTCGCGCGTTGTTCAGCGGCGCATTGACCCAGGCGTCATAGCGATTGTCCCCGGCCCACTGACTGTCGCGCATGACCCGATACTCACGGCGCAAGCGCTCGAATTCAGCTGCTTTGCGCTCACGCATCTGCTCAACCGACAGCGGCTGCGCATACAGCGTCTCCAGTCGTGAGCGCGTGACGAGTACCAGAGCGATGAACTGGTCACGCTGCTTGAGCCTGGCATCCGACTCCGCCGGCAGCCCGCGAAACGCGCGCCATTGCCGCGTGCCTTCCTGCTCGACGAAGGTGGCGAATGACTCGTTGAACTCGGTGTCGTCCTTCAAATAGAACTTCTGGTGCGCCAGTTCATGAAAGATCAGCGTGGCCAGTCGTTCGTCGCCCCAGCCCATCATCGAATTGAGGATCGGGTCATTGAACCAGCCGAGCGTCGAGTACGCCTCGACCCCGCCGATCGACACGTCCATGCCCTGCAAGCGCTGAAGCGCCGCCTCGCCACGGGCGGCGCTCTGGCTGTAGTAGCCGCGATAGGCCACGCAGCCGGCAATCGGAAAGCAGTGATTCAGCGGGGTGAGGGAAAACTCTGCGGTGGCGAACACGTTCCACACCACGAACGGCCGACCGATGTCGGCGTACAGACGATAGCTCTGGTTGTCCGGCAGATGCAGATGCTCGGTGGCGAACAGGCGGGCTTTTTGCGATTGGACCAGATGAGCGCGCAATTTGGCATCGCGGCTTGGGTCGGCAATGACTTGCTCGACCGGCTCCCGCGCACGCAGCAATTGCAATTGTCCGCTGGCCAGCTGGCTGTAGTAGCTGACGCTGGCGCAACCGTTGAGCAACAAAAACAACACACCCGGAAACAAAATCGGAAAAACGCGATCAAGTAACCCAAGGCTGGAAAACGGCCTGATCAAAATAAGAAATTCCCCGGAAAGTCTGCCCCAAGACTATCCCGCCTCAAGGAGCACCGCTATGCGCATGTTGATGCTGACAGGAGGCCTGCTGACGCTGGCCGGTTGTGCCGGATTCGGAATGCCCGACCCCGACCCCACGCAAGCCTGGATCGATCTCGACGCCCACCAACACGACACGGCGCTGCAAGCCGTACAAGTCGACGCCACACAGGCTGTCGACAAACGTTATTTCGAAGTGCAGCCCGGCAGCCATGAGCTGAAGGTGCGCTACCAATTCCCGGTCGAAGCCACCAACATCGGCCCGACTGCCGAACCGCTGTGGCGCGATTGCCAGTTGAGCGTGAAATTCAAGGATTTCAACGCCGGCCACCGCTATCAGCTGCAGGCGGGCAGCATCGGCTTCCGGCCTTGGGCCAAGCTTTATGACGAACAGCGCAAGGTTGTCGGCCAGGGTACACCGGCGGGCTGTCAGAGCAGTTGATCGGCGCTATGCTGCAAATCCCGTCAAAGGATATCGATCATGCGCAAGTTGACGACATTGCTGGCCGCCAGTGTGCTCGCCGGTTGTCAGAGCCCGTTGCCGGCGGCCGATCCAGACAAAGCCTGGGTCGACTTCGCCATGCCTACCCCCGGCGGCAAAGTGCTGATGGCCGAGCGCCTGGATAAACAGCGCTTGCGCGACGGACGCTTTTTTCAAGTGACGCCCGGTAGTCATGAGCTCACCGTGCGCTTTGACTTCGAAGTATTCGGGGGTGGTCAGGGCATGGATTCCGATCCGCAAGAGCGGCTGTGTTACATGACCGTGCCCTATGAACACTTCGAGGCCGGGCAGCGTTACCGCCTTGAGGCCCGATCGCTGGCCTTCACGCCAAGTGCACGCTTGATCAATCGTCAGGGGCAGATCGTTGCCAACGAGCGGCAGATCAATTGCGTGCCGTGAAAGGCAATCAGCTATCGTTTCTCTGATAGATGATCCGCTTGGTACCGTTCTCGCAAGAACCGACGATCATGGCCGAGTCGTGCTGCTTCGCCTCTTCCGCCGTGATGATTTCCAGGGTGTACGAGGGAATGGCCTTCGCCTGAATCTTGATCTCGATTTCCTTTCTGAGCTCTTCGCAGTCCTTGGGGGCTGCGAAAGCGGACGTGGCCAGTGCACTGCAAAGGATCGCCAAGCCAATACGTTTCATCGATGAAGCTCCTTGAGGCAGCGCGCACGGGTGTGCGCTGAAGCTGCTGTCGATTATTCGACCACAATTCTGCAGAGCGGGTTCTGACTTTGCTCACACCTTGTATTAATTGCCGGCCGCTGAGCAGGTTTCGAGACTGCCTTCGCGAGCAAGCTCGCACAAACTGGATCTGCGACGTGCACAAATCCCCCTGTGGGAGCGAGCCTGCTCGCGAAGGCGTCAGGCCGGCAAACGCCGAATCAGCTGACCAGCGAAGCCTCAAGGGTGATCTTCGCATTCAGCACCTTGGAAACCGGGCACCCTTCCTTGGCCTTGTTGCTCAGCTCTTCAAACTGCTGCTGAGTTGCGCCCGGGATTTTCGCCTTGAGAATCAGCTTCACCGCAGTGATCGCGAAGCCGCCGTCAACCTGATCGAGGGTGACTTCGGCGTTGGTGTCGATGCTGTCTGCTTTCAGGCCGGCATCGCCGAGAATCATCGAAAACGCCATGGAGAAGCAGCCGGCGTGGGCCGCGCCGATCAGCTCTTCAGGGTTGGTGCCTTTGCCGCCTTCGAAGCGCGCCTTGAAGCCGTACGGCGCTTCACGTAGTACGCCGGTTTCGGTGGAGATCGAGCCGAGACCGGTTTTCAGATCGCCTTCCCAATGCGCCGATGCCTTTTTCACGATAGCCATGTCTGCCTCCTCAAATATGGCGCGGAACGCCGCGCCGTCGCGGTTTTTACTAGCAAGGCTTCTGAGGATAGACGGCGGAACAAAGTTCAGCCTGGCTGAATCGTTGACTTTTTTAGTAGGAAATTTCGTCGCTGCTATTGAATCTCGGGTATATGCCCTCATTCCATAAAACACGCTTATGGATTTGGCAGGTTTTCGTTCGCAAGAAAAACCTGCCTCCCCACCCGGAGATGCAGGTTCATGAAAAAACTGTCCGACGTTAAATTTTCCACTCTCGACCTGGTGCCGGTGCGCGAAAACGGCAGCGCGGCGCAATCGCTGCGCAATTCGCTGGACCTGGCGCAGCATGCCGAGAAATTCGGCTACACGCGCTTCTGGGTCGCCGAGCACCACAACATGGACGGCATCGCCAGTTCGGCCACTTCGGTGTTGCTCGGCTATCTGGCCGGAGGCACGTCGACGATCCGCGTCGGTTCCGGCGGGGTGATGCTGCCCAACCATGCGCCGCTGGTGATCGCCGAGCAGTTCGGCACCCTCGAGAGCCTGTACCCGGGACGGATCGACCTGGGTCTGGGCCGCGCGCCCGGCTCTGACCAGATGACCGCCCGCGCCTTGCGCCGTGAGCGCTCGGGCAGCGCTGACGACTTCCCTGAAGACGTTGCCGAACTGATGCGCTACCTCGGCCCGCGCAGCCCAGAGCAACGGGTGATCGCCATGCCCGGCACCGGCACCAACGTGCCGATCTGGCTGCTCGGCTCAAGTCTGTTCAGCGCGCAATTGGCGGGTGAGCGCGGCTTGCCTTACGCCTTCGCCTCGCACTTCGCGCCGCGCTTCATGCACGAGGCGATCCGCATCTACCGCAATCACTTCAAACCGTCGGCGGTGCTCGACAAGCCGTACGTGATGCTCGGCGTGCCGCTGGTGGCAGCGGATACCGATGAGCAAGCCGATTACCTGGCGACGTCGGTGTACCAGCGCATTCTTGCGTTGATGCGTGGCCAGAGTCTGGTGCAGCGTCCGCCGGTGAAAACCATGGACGGTCTGTGGCTGCCCCATGAACGTGAGGCGGTGGGCGATTTTCTCGGCCTCGCCATGGTCGGCGGCCCGCAGAAGATCCGCGCCAAGCTTGAGGTGTTGATCGAGCAGACCCAGGCGGACGAGCTGATTTTCACCTCGGACCTGTACGAGCATGCCGATCGCGTGCATTCCTACGAGCTGCTGGCCCAAGTCATGAAGGGATAAAGCGAACCCCTGTAGGAGCTGTCGAGTGCAACGAGGCTGCGATCTTTTGATTGCGATTTGAAATCAAGAACAAAAGATCGCAACGTTCCGCAGCTCCTTCCCGGAAAATCATCGTCCACAAAAAAGCCGACGCATCCACGTCGGCTTTTGTATTTCAGGCGCAATCAACCGCGCTTGTAGACGATGTCCTTGCTGCCGCCTTCGCAACTGCCGACGACGTCGCCATCAGCCGCCGCACCCTTGTCGACAACTTCCAGCGAATAACCGGATACGCCTTTGTCGTCGAGCTTCGCTGCGATTTCGCTTTTCAGCTCTTCACATGGCTTGCCGGCTGCAAACGCACCACCGGCAAGGCTCAACAACCCTACTGCCAACATGAACTTCTTCATCGGTCGCACTCCCTGGTCGGATTGAAAGAGGCGGGCATCGAGTCATCCACCCGATGCGCTCACCTTGTAGCGCTTTGCCATTCCCTATGGCACTCGGCCAGCGCGCAAGTTCAGAAGACTAGCTCAAACTCAGCTGGCGGCAATCTTGAAGCCGACTTTCAGCGTGACCTGAAAGTGCGCTACCTGGCCGTTTTCGATGTGGCCACGGGTTTCGGTCACTTCAAACCATTCCAGATTGCGCAGGGTCTTGTTCGCCTCGGCCAATGCATTGTTGATGGCGTCTTCGATGCTGGTAGTGGACGAGCCGACCAGCTCGACTTTCTTGTAGGTGTGATGGTCACTCATGGCGTTCTCCTTGGGTTGGAATGGCGTGTGAAATTGAGCCTAGCAGGCAATTGCACTGATGATTTCGGCGCCGCTGCGCTGCCGAAGTTCAGAATTTCTGCACTTTCTCGACATGCTGAAGTCCCAACCAACACACGCCACTCATCACCAATGCAGGAGAGCCACCATGGCCAACACCTCTTTACGTAAAGCCTCGTTGCAAAGCATGGAAGCCGAGATCGAGAGTCTGCTCAAATCGTTGGAAAGCTTGAAAGACGATGCTTCGGACGAGTCGCGCAAGACCCTCAAGGCGCTGAAAAGCAACGCCGAAAGTGCGCTGAAACATTCCCGTCATCTGCTCAGCGACGCGTACGAAGAAGTCAAAGTGAAAACCCGCGAGACCGGCATTGCCACTCGTGACTACGCGCAGGAACACCCATGGACCACAGCCGGCGTGGCTGTCGGTGCAATCGGTCTGCTCGCCGCCTACTTTTTGTTCAAGCGCGGTGAGTGATCAGGCTGGCGCAGCTCGTTCTTGAGCCATTGCGCCAGTTGCCGGGCGCGTCCATCTGCGGCGCGCTTGGGTAGCCACAACGCCAGTTGCGCCGGGGTTTCGCAGAAGCCCCACGGCGCAACCAGGCGCCCCGCCTTCAGATCTTCGGTTACCAGCGGCTCCGGCGCGATTGCCACGCCGAGACCTGCAACAGCCGCCTCCAGCAAATAATACAAATGCTCAAAACCTTGCCCGAGCTTCAACGCCCTGGGATCGAGGTGGTTTTGCTGCGCCCAACTGGGCCAGGCTTGTGGGCGAGAGGTGGTGTGCAACAAGGGCTCATCAAAAAGATCTGCGGCCACAGCGGTGTGCAGCTTCTGATAACCGCTATACAACGGGCTCATTACGGGGCCGATGCGTTCCGCCGCCAGTTCATAGACCTGCATATCGGCCGGCCACGGTGGCTCGGCGAACAGCAACAGCGCGTCCAGCCCCGGGCGGCGGGGATCGAGATCGCCTTCACCGGCCGACAGGTGCAGACGCAGATCCGGCAAATCGGCATTCAGCCGCCCCAGGCGCGGAATAAACCAGCGCGCCAGCAGGCTCCCGGAACAACCCAGCACGAACGGCGCATCCGCTGTGCTTTGCGTCAGTTCGGCGCAAACACTGCGCAACCGATCGAACGCCTCAGCGCTGGCATCGCGCAGACGCGCTCCGGCATCTGTGAGTTTCAAGCCGCGTCCGTCCTTGACGAACAGGCTCACCCCTAGATGTTCTTCAAGCACCTTGAGCTGGCGGCTGACCGCGCCGTGGGTGACGTGCAGCTGTTCGGCTGCCTGACTAACGCTGTTCAGACGAGCGGTGGCCTCGAAGGCGCGCAAGGCATTCAGCGGGGGAAGGTCATGGCTCATGGTATCTGTGAGTTTTCCTGACAGGTTGCGGCGATCTTATCGGTTTTCAGCCTGGAAAGTCAGGGGTAGAGTGATCGTCATTGTCTTCTGACCGAATTCACCTGGAGCGACCCATGACCCAGACTTCGAACACCTCTGATCTGCGTAACGGCCCTGACGCCAACGGCCTGTTCGGTGCGTTCGGTGGCCGTTATGTAGCGGAAACCCTGATGCCGTTGATCCTCGACCTCGCTCGCGAATACGAAGCGGCCAAGGAAGATCCGGCATTCAAGGAAGAATTGGCCTACTTCCAGCGTGATTATGTCGGACGTCCGAGCCCGCTGTATTTCGCCGAACGCCTGACCGAGTTCTGCGGCGGCGCGAAGATCTACCTCAAGCGTGAAGAGCTGAACCACACCGGCGCGCACAAGATCAACAACTGCATCGGCCAGATTCTGCTGGCACGGCGCATGGGCAAGAAGCGCATCATTGCCGAAACCGGCGCCGGCATGCACGGCGTGGCTACTGCCACCGTTGCTGCGCGTTTCGGGCTGGACTGCGTGATCTACATGGGCACCACTGACATCGAACGTCAGCAGGCCAACGTCTTCCGCATGAAGCTGCTCGGCGCTGAAGTCATCCCGGTCGTGGCTGGCACCGGCACCCTCAAAGACGCGATGAACGAAGCCCTGCGTGACTGGGTGACCAACGTCGACAACACCTTCTACCTGATCGGCACCGTAGCCGGCCCACACCCGTATCCAGCAATGGTCCGCGACTTCCAGGCCGTTATCGGTAAGGAAACCCGCGATCAGCTGCAGGCTCAGGAAGGTCGTCTGCCGGACAGTCTGGTGGCGTGCATCGGTGGCGGTTCCAACGCCATGGGCCTGTTCCACCCGTTCCTCGACGACAAGAGCGTGGAGATCATCGGCGTCGAAGCCGCCGGTTACGGCATCGAAACCGGCAAGCACGCGGCCAGCCTGAACGGCGGGGTGCCGGGCGTGCTGCACGGTAACCGCACCTTCCTGCTGCAGGACGACGATGGGCAGATCATCGACGCTCACTCGATTTCCGCCGGCCTCGATTACCCGGGCATCGGCCCTGAACACGCCTGGTTGCACGACATCGGCCGCGTCCAGTACACCTCGGTAACCGACGACGAAGCGCTCGAAGCGTTCCACAAATGCTGCCGTCTGGAAGGGATCATTCCTGCCCTGGAAAGCGCCCACGCCCTGGCCGAAGTGTTCAAACGCGCACCGAAGCTGCCGAAGGATCACCTGATGGTGGTCAACCTCTCGGGTCGTGGCGACAAGGACATGCAAACCGTGATGCACCATATGCAACAGTCGCAGCAGGAGAAACACTGATGAGCCGCCTGCAAACCCGCTTTGCCGACCTCAAGCAACAGAACCGCGCGGCGCTGGTGACCTTTGTCACTGCCGGTGATCCTGACTACGACACTTCGCTGGCGATCCTCAAAGGCCTGCCCGCCGCAGGTGCCGATGTGATCGAGCTGGGCATGCCGTTCACCGATCCGATGGCCGATGGCCCGTCAATCCAGTTGGCCAACATTCGCGCCCTGGGCGCCAAACAGAATCTGGCGAAAACCCTGCAAATGGTTCGCGAATTCCGTGAAGGCAACAGCGACACACCGCTGGTGTTGATGGGCTACTTCAACCCGATTCACAAATTCGGCGTCGAGCGTTTCATCGCCGAAGCCAAAGAGGCTGGCGTTGACGGCCTGATCGTGGTGGATATGCCACCAGAGCACAACGAAGAACTGTGCGACCCGGCGCAGGCTGCCGGGCTGGATTTCATTCGCCTGACCACGCCGACCACCGACGACGCACGTCTGCCGCGTGTGCTCAACGGCAGTTCCGGTTTTGTCTACTACGTGTCGGTCGCAGGTGTCACCGGCGCCGGTGCAGCGACTCTGGAGCACGTGGAAGAGGCGGTTGCACGTCTGCGTCGGCATACCGACCTGCCGATCAGCATCGGTTTCGGTATCCGTACGCCGGAGCAGGCCGCGGCCATCGCGCGTCTGGCTGACGGTGTGGTGGTGGGCTCGGCGCTGATTGATCACATCGCCAGTGCCGATACGCCTGAGCAGGCCATCGATGGCGTGTTGAGTCTGTGTTCGGCGCTGTCCCAAGGCGTGCGCAAGGCTCGCGTCTAAAGCCGCAGGGGAAAACAAAAAGGCTTCAGAACAGGCGTTCTGAAGCCTTTTTTGTGCTCAGGGTAATTGCAGTCCGCCCGAGGCCTTGTGCAGTTTGCGCAAATGCTCGCCAATCTGCTTGACGTTGGCCTCGCTGGCGGCAATCTCGGCGGCGCGCTTGGGTTCGAGCAGCTTGCGCACTTCAGTATCGAGATCGCCGGACAGCGCCAGCAGCTTCTTCTGCCGCTGGCTGCTTTCCGCTTCCAGTCGGCCAAACTCGCTCGGCTGCGGTAGTCCGTAACCTTTGGAGTCGAGCAGTTCCGCCGGGCGGCTGAGGAAGCCACTGTTGGCGAGGATCTGCTGCAAGGTCGCGTTGGCCTTGTCCATGCCGCCGTTTTCCAGCTCGCGGGCGCCGAGGTAGCGTTGCTTGACCTCATCCTGCGCCAGTAACAACTGCCGGCGGAAACTGGCCTGCTCGAGCAGCAACAGCGCGGCACTGGTGCGCAGGTCGGCGCGGTCGAACCATTCGCGGCGTTGCTCAGCGCTGAGTGACAGCCAGTCTTCGACAGTGGTCTGCTTGATCGGCAGCTGCTTCTTCAATACATCGAACATCGCTTGATAGCGATCGCGGAACGAGTCGAAGCGGTAACCCAGACGCAGCGCTTCTTTCGGATCGTCGAGCACACTGGTGTCGGCCAGACCACGGCCCTTGAGCACTTCGAGCAAGCCGTTGGGCATGATGCTGTCGAGGCCGACCAGTTGGCTGTTATTGCTGCCGCTGCGCAACAGTTTCAAGCCTTCTACCGCGCAGTTGTTGGACAGGAAGAAGTAGTTGCCGTCGTAACTCCAGTGCATCTCGGCGGCATGTTCGACCACGCCTTCGATTTCCTCGCGAGACAGGTTCAGCGGCACCGAAGCGAGGCTGCGCAGCTCGGTCTTGGTGTATTCGTCGATCACTTGCGCCAGCGGCAACACGAACAGCCGTGACGGGTATTTGCCGACCAGTCCGTCCCAGCTCGACAGCTGCACATCGCCAACGAAGGCGCGATAGGACAGCACCAGGTGTTGATCGAGGTCGAGGCGGCAATCCGGGCCGCGCGGACGACCGGGGGCGCAGATCACCAGGCGCAACATGCTGTGGCCCCAGCGGCTGACCCAGTTCTGATTGGCCTCGGCCAGCAGGTAATCGACCGCGTAGACCCGTTCCGGATCGACCTGCCCCAAGGGTTGCTTGGCGAAGTCATTGCCCGCATTGAGAAAGGCGAAGCTCTTGCTGCAGGTGTCCTGCGCTGGCGGCGCCCAGCCGAAATGTTCCTTGTAGTAGCGATACAGCGCCGGGCGGCGGCAGGCGTAGCTCGGGTCGAGGAGGAAGTACTCCATGTTGACCGCGACGAATTCCTTGGGACTGGAGATCTCGTAAAGATCCGGGCTGCGGGCGATCTGACGGTTGTGTTGTTCACGCTCGCCACGGCGGCCGACGTACTGTTGCCAACCGGCCAGATCGAGCAGGCGCGGGTCGTCGCTGATGGTGAAGCGGCGACCGTTCTGCCCGCGACACTCATCGGGAATGCCGATCAGCCCGGCGCTGTTGAAGCGTCGGGTGCAGCGTTGGATCAACGTGCGCTCGGCGCTCGGCCATAACCGCGCGCGGTCGTAGATATGCGTGATTTCGTGCAGCACCGTGGCCAGCAGTTCCTGCCGCACAGTGCCGTGGGGGCGATTGGTTTTCTCTTTCGCCGCGCTGCCATCGGTGAGGCCGGCGAGCAGCTTGCGATTCAGATCGAGTTCGGCAACCAGCATTGCCTGCCCGTAAGCGTTGGCAGGCATGTCGTCGGTCCAGCCGACGTCGATGCGCCGATCCAGCCGCTCGATGAAGCTCGGCGGCAGTTTCGCCATGGCCTCATCGATCAGCGCCTGACTGGCCTGTTGTTGAGCCGGGCTCAGACCCTCGGTCTTGAGCCGCAATTGCAGGCCGGCGTGGGCGCTGTTGCCAAGCAGCAACAACGCCCCGGCCAGCAGCCAGGCGCCAACGGACCTCACAGTGCGAGGATGGCTTCGGCGAGTACCTGATCACTGGCGTCGCGCGCTTCCGGCACGCGAGTGCGCAAGGTGTCGAGGGCGGCTTCCAGGTGCGCGCCACGGATGTCACCGTTGGTGGCGACGAAACTGGCGGCGTCGTCGTGGGCTTCGCGGATGATTTTCGAATCGCGAATCGACGTGGTGGTATCGGAAGTGAAATCGATGCTGCGCTGGGAGGCACGAACGATGATGTTACTGGTGGCTACCAGGGTGTGCGCCTGGGCCACATCGGCCAACACAAACAGGCCAAGGGCGGCAGCAATCAGCGGGCTACGCATGGAACGACTCCGGAAGGACAAGGATAACTATTGGACGAGAATTGCCTCTGCCAGTTCAAGGTCGCTGGCATGAAGTTTCGGCCGGGTTTTGCGCAGGTAATGCAGCGCGGATTCCAGCCGTGCGCCTCGCCATTCACCGTCACTGGCAACAAAGGCGGCCGCATCATCATGGGCGGCGAGCAGCAGTTTACGGTCGAACGGCGCAGAAGACACCATGCTGGTCGCGTAACCGCTGACCACCGTGCCTTGGGTCGACGCATTGAAAGCATCGAAGGCGTTGGCGGACGTCGCCCAGCAGGCCGTGAATAAAGTAGAAGAGATAAGCAGGTTTGGAAGAAAGCGCATGGGACTCGACAACTGTTAACGAGCCTGAAGGCTAGCGCAAATGCCTGGGCCAGAGCCAGCGTTGAAACATCGGGACACGGCTGGCGTGTCCCGCAATACCGCAAACGATCAGAGGGTCAGAATGGCCTGAGCCAATTGGGCATCGGTGGCATTGAGTTGTGGCGCCTGATGGCGGATGTGATTGAGCGCGCTTTCGAGTTTCACCCCACGGATATCACCTTCGCTGGCCACGAAGCTGGCGGCATCGTCGCGGGCGGCAAGAACGATCTTGTCGTCACGGAACGAGGAGGTCACATCGGAAGTGGCGTCAGAAGAGGCCTTCAGCGCGCCGACGATCGAGTCGGTGGTGACGATGAAGCTGGTAGCGCTGGCGTTGGCAGCCACGGCCAGCAGGGCGGCGGCACTGAGCAGACGAAGACGGGTCATGATGTAACTCCTTTGGATAAACCGTAGTGAGAGGTGGCTCGGTATCTGAGGAGTCAGACGCCTGTTGCGCAACGTTCGCCACGTTCTGCATGGATATTAGGCTGCCAGATGCGGTTCGCCCAGTGGTGGCCAGTGATACTCCAAAGGTTCTGGGTAACTGTACTGCTGTTAGTTGGGGTTTTCGTAAATTGTACCTGTATTCGTTCATTTACGCGTTTTAGAGCATTCAGGGTCCCTGAAACGACAAAACCCGTCGTGGTTGCCCACGACGGGTTCTGCTTGTGCAATTCGGGTTGCTGGCGGTGGGTCTGACGACCAGAGCCAGCGACGCTGCTTAGCGCCAGAACGGCTTGCTCAGCTCTTCGTAGCGTTGTGCTTCGCTGATACCGGCGTCAGCCAGCAGACGCGAATCCAGACGGGCCAGTTGGTGGCGGCTGGAGATGCGGCGCTGCCACAACATCAGGTTGGCAATAACGCGCAGAGGCAGGGAAGCCTGGGTGTTTACAGCTTTGTCTTCGAAGAACAGTTCGGAACTGAGTGTACGTTCCATGGTTGACATCCTTCCGCTTGTGGCGGGATCAGGTAGTGGTTTGACTGGTGCCCATGATCCTCTCGTTTGGATAGTCTCTGTAGATACAGTTCATTTGTATTGTGAGTGAGCAGTTAACTGTTTATGCATGGTGTACGGGTCGAAATTGGGCAAACTGTACCTATCTGCACTTGATTGGTGCATTTCGGCTCGTATCAGGGGATTGAGTAGGGCTTTGATGTAGGAAATGACCGGTACAGCAGTACAGTTTTTTCGCGATCCTGCTTCTCGCGCGCATCCACCGACGCAAAACTGTGTTTGCGTCGGCGGTTTATCTGTGCGAATCACACCGCCAGCATGCGCCCGGTTTCTTCCAGGTTCATATGCCAGCTCAGGGCTTCGCGCAAAATATGCGGGGTGTGACCGCCAACTGCGCAAGCAGCGCTGAAGTAATCATTCAGTGCCTGGCGGAAGTCCGGATGCACGCAGTTGTCGATGATCACTCGTGCACGCTCCCGTGGCGCCAGGCCACGCAGGTCGGCGAGGCCGACTTCGGTCACCAGGATGTCGACGTCATGCTCGGTATGGTCGACGTGGCTGACCATCGGCACCACGCTGGAAATCGCGCCGCCCTTGGCGATCGACTTGGTCACGAATACCGCCAGATGCGCATTGCGCGCGAAGTCGCCGGAGCCGCCGATGCCGTTCATCATCCGCGTGCCGCAGACATGGGTGGAGTTGACGTTGCCGTAGATGTCGAACTCCAGCGCGGTGTTGATGCCGATGATGCCCAGACGCCGCACCACCTCCGGGTGATTGGAGATCTCCTGCGGCCGCAGAATCAGTTTGTCCTTGTACTTCTCCAGGTTGCCGAACACGTCGCTGTTGCGCCGCTCGGACAGGGTGATCGAACTGCCCGAGGCAAAGCTCAGCTTGCCGGCATCGATCAGGTCGAAAGTCGAGTCCTGCAGCACTTCCGAATACATGGTCAGGTCTTCGAACGGCGAGTCGATCAAGCCGCACATCACCGCGTTGGCGATGTTGCCAATGCCAGCCTGCAGCGGGCCGAGCTTGTTGGTCATGCGCCCGGCCGCAACTTCCTGCTTGAAGAAGGTGATCAGGTGTTCGGCGATAGCGTTGGTGTCGATGTCCGGTACCGACACCGTGGACGGCGAGTCCGATTGTTGAGTGACGACAATCGCAACGATCTTCTCCGGCGGAATCGGAATTGCCGTGCTGCCGATGCGATCGTCGACTTTCACCAGCGGGATTGGCGTCCGCGTCGGGCGGTACGTCGGGATATAAATGTCGTGCAGGCCTTCGAGGTTGGCGTTGTGGGCCAGGTTGATCTCGACGATCACTTGTTTGGCGAAGATCGCGAAGCTGGCCGAGTTGCCCACCGAAGTGGTCGGCACGATATGGCCTTGTTCGGTGATGGCGACTGCCTCGATGACGGCAATGTCCGGCAGCTTCAACTGTTGGTTGCGCAGTTGCTCTACGGTTTCCGAGAGATGCTGGTCAATGAACATCACTTCACCGGCGTTGATTGCCCTGCGCAACGTGCTGTCGACCTGAAACGGCATGCGCCGCGACAGCACGCCGGCCTCGGTCAGTTGCTTGTCGAGGTCGTTGCCAAGGCTGGCGCCGGTCATCAGGCTGATCTTCAGCGGCGTGACCTTGGCGCGCTCGGCCAGTGCGTGGGGAACGGCCTTGGCTTCGCCGGCGCGGGTGAAACCGCTCATGCCGACGGTCATGCCGTCCTCAATCAGAGCAGCGGCGTCGGCAGCGCTCATCACTTTGTCCAACAACGAAGGCAGGCGAATACGGTCACGGTACATGGATTATTATCTCGGGCAACGAGTAGCAGGATGCGCAGTCTAGTGAATTTGGCCGGCGCCTGTCCCGCTACCAAGGTCGCAAACGAGGCCTCTATTTCGCGGGTTTGCAGTAAAACACCGTTACCGGATTCGCAACAACGCGGCAAATTGTCCAGCGTCTGGTGCAAACAAAAACGCCCCGACAAGTCGGGGCGTTCGCTATTGCAGCGGTGAATTACTCGACCGCTTTGACCATGTCTTCGATGACTTTTTTCGCATCGCCGAAAACCATCATGGTCTTGTCCAGATAGAACAGTTCGTTGTCCAGACCGGCATAGCCGCTGGCCATCGAGCGCTTGTTGACGATGATGGTCTTGGCCTTGAACGCTTCGAGAATCGGCATACCGGCAATTGGCGACTTCGGATCGTTCTTCGCGGCCGGGTTGACCACGTCGTTCGCGCCGAGCACCAGCACCACGTCGGCCTGACCGAACTCGGAGTTGATGTCTTCCATCTCGAACACCTGGTCGTAAGGCACTTCGGCCTCGGCGAGCAGGACGTTCATGTGCCCAGGCATGCGACCGGCCACCGGGTGGATCGCGTACTTCACGGTCACGCCGCGATGGGTCAGCTTCTCGGTCAGTTCCTTCAGTGCGTGTTGTGCACGGGCCACTGCCAGACCGTAGCCCGGGACGATGATCACGGTGTCGGCGTTGGTCAGCAGGAAGGTTGCGTCATCAGCGGAGCCGGATTTCACCGGACGGGCTTCTTGCGCACCGGTAGGACCTGCATCTGCCGTATTGCCGAAACCGCCGAGCAGTACATTAAAGAAGGAGCGATTCATCGCCTTGCACATGATGTACGAGAGGATCGCACCGCTCGAACCCACCAGCGAGCCGGCAATGATCAGCATCGAGTTGTTCAGCGAGAAACCGATGCCCGCCGCCGCCCAGCCGGAATAGCTGTTGAGCATCGACACCACCACCGGCATGTCGGCGCCGCCGATCGGGATGATGATCAGCACGCCCATCACGAACGCCAGCGCCAGCATCAGTGCGAACGCCGTAAGGTTGCCGGTGAACATGAAGGTCAGGCCGAGAACCAGCGTAGCCAGACCCAGAACCGCATTGAGCTTGTGCTGACCGGCGAACTGTACCGGTGCGCCCTGGAACAGGCGGAACTTGTATTTGCCCGAGAGCTTGCCGAAGGCGATCACCGAACCGGAGAAGGTGATCGCACCGATCGCAGCACCGAGGAACAGCTCCAGACGGTTGCCCGCCGGGATCGCATCGCCCAGCTGTTTAACGATACCCAACGACTGCGGCTCAACTACCGCCGCAATGGCAATGAACACCGCCGCGAGGCCGATCATGCTGTGCATGAACGCTACCAGTTCCGGCATCTTGGTCATTTCAACGCGCTTGGCCATGATCGAACCGGCGGTGCCGCCGACCAGCAGACCAACGATGACATAAACGATACCAGCCGTAGCCAGCTCAGCGCCCAATTTATAGATGAGGCCGACCGTGGTGATGATGGCCAACGCCATGCCAAGCATGCCGAACAGGTTGCCGCGCCGCGAAGTGGTCGGGTGCGACAGGCCTTTGAGGGCCTGGATAAAGCAGATCGACGCGATCAGGTAGAGCGTCGTGACGAGATTCATGCTCATTACTTCGGCGCCTCTTCTTTTGCTTTCGGGGCTTTCTTCTTGAACATCTCAAGCATGCGGCGGGTGACCAGGAAGCCACCAAACACATTGACCGCCGCCAGTGCCACTGCCAGCGTGCCCATGGTCTTGCCCAGCGGCGTGACGGTCAGCGCAGCGGCGAGCATGGCACCGACGATCACGATCGCGGAAATGGCATTGGTCACCGCCATCAACGGCGTGTGCAGCGCAGGCGTAACGTTCCAGACCACGTGGTAACCGACATAAATCGCCAGCACGAAGATGATCAGGTTGTAGATACCGGGGGAGATAAGCTCTTCCATCGTCTGAATCCCTGCTTAGGCGTTTTTGCGGATGACTTGGCCGTCGCGGCACATCAGGCACGCGGCGACGATGTCGTCTTCGAGGTTGACGTCGAACTGGCCTTCCTTGGTGAACACCAGCTTGAGGAAGTCCAGCAGGTTGCGTGCGTACAGCGCCGAAGCATCGGCAGCGACTTCACCGGCGAGGTTGGTCGGTCCGACGATGGTCACACCGTTTTCCACAACGACCTGATCGGCGACGGTCAGTGGGCAGTTGCCACCCTGGGCGGCGGCGAGGTCGATGACCACCGAGCCCGGTTTCATCTGTGCCACTGTCTCGGCGCTGAGCAGCGTCGGCGCCTTGCGGCCCGGAATCAGCGCGGTGGTGATGACAATATCGGCCTGCTTGGCGCGCTCGTGCACAGCCTGCGCCTGACGCTGCATCCAGCTCGCCGGCATCGGCCGCGCGTAACCGCCGACACCGACGGCGCATTCGCGCTCTTCATCGGTCTCGTAAGGCACGTCGACGAACTTGGCGCCGAGGGATTCGATCTGTTCCTTCACCGCAGGGCGCACGTCGGACGCTTCGATCACCGCACCCAGACGTTTCGCCGTGGCAATCGCCTGCAATCCGGCCACGCCTGCGCCAAGAATCAGCACCCGCGCCGCTTTCACGGTCCCCGCAGCAGTCATCAGCATCGGCATGAAGCGTGGGTAATAGTGAGCCGCGAGCAACACCGCTTTGTAGCCGGCGATATTCGCCTGCGACGACAACACATCAAGACTCTGCGCCCGCGAGGTGCGCGGTGCCGCCTCGAGGGCGAACGCGGTAATGCCGCATTCGGCCATCTTCGCGATGGTTTCGTTGTTGAATGGGTTGAGCATGCCCACCAGCACCGCACCGCGCTTGATCAGCGTCAGTTCGGCATCGCTTGGCGCGATCACTTTGAGAATCAGCTCGGCGCCAAACGCGTCATTGGCGCTGCCAATGCTTGCGCCGGCCGCTTCATAGGCACTGTCGACGACACTGGCTTTGACGCCAGCGCCGCTTTGCACAGTGACCTTATGGCCTTGGCTGATCAGCTTCTTGATGGTTTCCGGGGTTGCGGCAACCCGTGTTTCACCGGTCTGGGTTTCGAGAGGAACACCAATGTGCACGTCAAATCTCCTGCGTGATCTTATTGAGTAAACCCATGCACTACGGATGGTGCGACTGGGGCGGCCGATCAGCACGATCCCGCCGAATCAGGGCGGGGCGCGGCATTTTGCAGGCGAACTTTATGCCCTTCAAGGGATTATGACGGGTGACGGAAAATTAACTACAAGTCATGCCGTGACCGAATGTCGCAGATGGCTAGTTGAAACCCTCGCAGGCCGCGCCCTGCAAGGATTCTGGCTGAATTTGAAAAAAATTCGCATCGGTGGCGTGAATAGGCAGCAATGAGTCGCCATTAGAGGCTGAAAGCCACGTGTTTGGCAGCTTGTGGGACGTCTGTACGACTTTCGGATACAGTCTGCGCAAAAGCGACAAATAGTTATATCTGTAGGGCTTCGGTTTTTCTGACTACGTGGTTAAGTATTGCGCAAGGCCTTTATTCTTCTAGGCTGTAGCTCTGCGCTTGATTTACCAGCCAGTCGCGAAATGCCTTAAGCGATGCCGATTCGACCTTTCGCTCCGGAATCATCAGGTAATAGGCCTTGATGCTGGAGAGCGCTTGAGGGTTGGCAACCACCAGACGTTTCTCTGCCAGCTCGCGCTGAATCAGAAACGGCGGAATCAGCGCGACGCCCATATCGTGCATGGCTGCCTGGGCAAGCATTGAGAATAGCTCGTAGCGGGGACCTGTCATGTCGCGAGGGATATTCAACTGCTGCGAATTGAACCACTGGCGCCAGGCGTAAGGTCGGGTGGTCTGCTGCAGCAGCGGTAGTTCGGCGATGGCTGCGGCTGTCAGCTGTTTGCGATTGCCGAGTAGGGCGGGGCTGCACACCGGCATCGGATTTTCGCCCATCAACCTGTGGGATTCGGTACCCGACCAGTCGGCGTCGCCGAAGTAAATCGCGGCATCGAATTCGGTGTCGGCAAACAGGAATGGCCGAGTGCGGTTGGTCAGGTTGACGGTCACTTCCGGGTGCTGGAGCTGGAAATCCTTGAGCCTTGGCAGCAGCCATTGCGTGCCGAAAGTCGGCACCACGGCGAGCTCGATGACGTTGGTGCCTTGCTGGCCCATCACCGAGAGGGTGTCGCGCTCCACCGCATCGAGCTGAGTCGCAACCCGACGACTGTAGGAAAGACCCGCCTCGGTCAGTTTCACTCCACGCCGCGAGCGTCGGAACAATTCCACGCTGAGGAACTCCTCAAGGCTGGCGATCTGTCGGCAAATGGCACCCTGTGTGAGCGACAGCTCTTCAGCGGCTCGGGTAAAGCTCTCATGGCGGGCGGCAGCTTCGAAGCTGATCAGTGCGGCGGTGCTGGGGATCTTCCTGCGCATGTACGTCAACCTCACTAATGCGCCGCATAAAAGGCAATTCGCGACGTTTCGGAGTGAGAAATTAGCACAACAGGATGCGAAATCCTCGTTTGCCGCAATGGCGAACCGCGCCTAGGATCAATGCCACGTTAATTCACCCGATTGCGAGGGCTCACTCATGGGCGGTAAAGCTAGTTTCAACTGGATCGATCCCCTGCTGCTGGATCAACAGCTCACCGAAGAAGAGCGGATGATCCGCGACACCGCCGCCCAGTTCGCTCAACAGAGTCTGGCGCCGCGTGTGCTCGAAGCTTTCCGTCATGAGAAGACCGATCCGGCAATCTTCCGCGAGATGGGTGAAGTCGGCCTGCTCGGCGCCACCATTCCAGAACAATACGGTGGCAGCGGTCTGAATTACGTCAGTTATGGCTTGATCGCGCGTGAAGTCGAGCGAGTCGACTCTGGCTATCGCTCGATGATGAGTGTGCAGTCCTCGCTGGTGATGGTGCCGATCAACGAATTCGGTACCGAGGCACAGAAACAGAAGTATCTGCCGAAGCTGGCTTCCGGCGAATGGATCGGTTGCTTTGGTCTGACCGAGCCGAACCACGGTTCCGATCCGGGCGCGATGATTAGTCGGGCGCGTAAGGTCGATGGCGGCTACAGCCTGACCGGTGCGAAAATGTGGATCACCAACAGCCCGATCGCTGACGTCTTCGTGGTCTGGGCCAAGGACGATGCCGGCGATATCCGTGGCTTCGTTCTGGAGAAAGGCTGGAAAGGTCTGAGCGCTCCGGCGATTCACGGCAAGGTCGGCCTGCGCGCTTCGATCACCGGTGAGATCGTCATGGACAACGTGTTCGTGCCGGAAGAGAACATTTTTCCGGATGTCCGTGGCCTGAAAGGTCCTTTCACCTGCCTCAATTCCGCACGCTATGGCATTTCCTGGGGCGCGCTGGGCGCTGCCGAATTCTGCTGGCACACTGCGCGCCAATACACTCTGGATCGTCAGCAGTTCGGTCGTCCGTTGGCCGCAACTCAGCTGGTACAGAAGAAACTCGCCGACATGCAGACCGAAATCACTCTGGCACTGCAAGGCTGCCTGCGCTTGGGCCGGATGAAGGACGAAGGTACCGCCGCCGTTGAAATCACTTCGATCATGAAGCGCAACTCCTGCGGCAAGTCGCTGGATATCGCGCGGATGGCGCGCGACATGCTCGGTGGTAACGGCATCTCCGATGAGTTCGGCGTGGCCCGTCACCTCGTCAACCTGGAAGTGGTGAATACCTATGAAGGTACCCATGACGTTCACGCGCTGATCCTCGGGCGTGCGCAAACTGGTCTGCAAGCGTTCTATTAAAAGGAGAGCGGACCATGGGCGCGCTGTCACATCTACGGGTACTGGATTTATCACGAGTGCTGGCCGGGCCTTGGGCCGGACAGATCCTCGCCGACCTTGGCGCCGAAGTGATCAAGGTCGAGCGCCCGGGAAATGGTGATGACACCCGCGCCTGGGGTCCGCCCTTCCTTAAAGACGCTTACGGCGAGAACACGTCGGAAGCGGCTTATTACCTTTCGGCAAACCGCAACAAGCAATCGGTCACCATCGACTTCACCCGACCTGAAGGGCAGAAGCTGGTGCGCGACCTGGCGGCAAAGTCGGACATTCTGATTGAGAATTTCAAAGTAGGTGGTCTGGCGGCCTATGGTCTGGATTATGAGTCGCTGAAGGCGCTCAACCCGAATCTGATCTATTGCTCCATCACCGGCTTCGGCCAGACCGGGCCTTATGCCAAGCGCGCGGGCTATGACTTCATGATCCAGGGGCTCGGAGGCTTGATGAGTCTGACTGGCCGACCCGAAGGAGACGAGGGTGCCGGTCCGGTCAAGGTGGGCGTGGCGCTGACGGATATTCTTACCGGGCTGTATTCGACGGTGGCGATCCTCGCGGCATTGGCTCATCGCGATCATGACGGTGGCGGGCAACACATTGATATGGCGTTGCTGGATGTTCAGGTCGCATGTCTGGCGAACCAGGCGATGAACTACCTGACCACCGGCAATGCGCCAAAGCGTCTGGGCAATGCCCATCCCAACATCGTGCCTTATCAGGACTTTCCTACGGCGGATGGCGACTTCATCCTCACCGTGGGCAATGACGGGCAGTTCCGCAAGTTTGCCGAAGTCGCGGGGCAACCGCAGTGGGCGGATGATCCGCGCTTCGCGACCAACAAGCTACGGGTAGCGAACCGCGCGGTGCTGATTCCCTTGATTCGCCAGGCGACGGTTTTCAAAACGACAGCCGAGTGGGTTGCACAACTGGAGCTGGCGGGTGTGCCTTGTGGGCCGATCAATGATCTGTCGCAGGTGTTTGAGGATCCACAAGTGAAGGCGCGCGGTCTGGCGATCGAACTGCCTCATGCATTGGCGGGGATGGTGCCCCAGGTGGCCAGCCCGATTCGATTGTCGGAGACGCCCGTTGAATATCGTCATGCGCCTCCTTTATTAGGTGAGCACACGTTAGAGGTTCTGCAGCGGGTGCTGGGTCTGGGGGCAGGTGCGGTGGCTATGTTGAAGGAGGAAGGCGTGCTTTAAGTCTTCTTCTATATAGAAGAAGCTCTTTTCTCATCTGATTGGGTGTTTTTTAACCAATACGCAAGTTATTGAAAGAAAAGCGAAATTAACGGTTGACGGCAGATTCCAGAGGTCTATAATTCGCCCCACTTCCGGCGCAGTCGAAACGGAAAACTCCTTGAGATTCAAAGAGTTACGCAGTTTTCGACAGCGGCTTGCTTCAGATCATCGAAGCCTGGAAGGAGTTGAAAGGGCAGTGATGTGTAGCTCTTTTAACGGTTCGATCTTCTCGGTCGAAAGCGGAGAAAAAGAGGTGTTGACAGCAGCGGTTAACGCTGTAGAATTCGCCTCCCGCTAACGAGAGATCGGAAGCGCAAGTGGTTGAAGTTGTTGAAGAATTCTTCGAAAACTTCTGAAAATAATCACTTGACAGCAAATGAGGCTGCTGTAGAATGCGCGCCTCGGTTGAGACGAAAGATCTTAACCAACCGCTCTTTAACAACTGAATCAAGCAATTCGTGTGGGTGCTTGTGCAGTCAGACTGATAGTCAACAAGATTATCAGCATCACAAGTTACTCCGCGAGAAATCAAAGATGTAACCAACGATTGCTGAGCCAAGTTTAGGGTTTCTTAAAAACCCAAAGATGTTTGAACTGAAGAGTTTGATCATGGCTCAGATTGAACGCTGGCGGCAGGCCTAACACATGCAAGTCGAGCGGATGAAAGGAGCTTGCTCCTGGATTCAGCGGCGGACGGGTGAGTAATGCCTAGGAATCTGCCTGATAGTGGGGGACAACGTTTCGAAAGGAACGCTAATACCGCATACGTCCTACGGGAGAAAGCAGGGGACCTTCGGGCCTTGCGCTATCAGATGAGCCTAGGTCGGATTAGCTAGTTGGTGAGGTAATGGCTCACCAAGGCGACGATCCGTAACTGGTCTGAGAGGATGATCAGTCACACTGGAACTGAGACACGGTCCAGACTCCTACGGGAGGCAGCAGTGGGGAATATTGGACAATGGGCGAAAGCCTGATCCAGCCATGCCGCGTGTGTGAAGAAGGTCTTCGGATTGTAAAGCACTTTAAGTTGGGAGGAAGGGTTGTAGATTAATACTCTGCAATTTTGACGTTACCGACAGAATAAGCACCGGCTAACTCTGTGCCAGCAGCCGCGGTAATACAGAGGGTGCAAGCGTTAATCGGAATTACTGGGCGTAAAGCGCGCGTAGGTGGTTTGTTAAGTTGGATGTGAAATCCCCGGGCTCAACCTGGGAACTGCATCCAAAACTGGCAAGCTAGAGTATGGTAGAGGGTGGTGGAATTTCCTGTGTAGCGGTGAAATGCGTAGATATAGGAAGGAACACCAGTGGCGAAGGCGACCACCTGGACTGATACTGACACTGAGGTGCGAAAGCGTGGGGAGCAAACAGGATTAGATACCCTGGTAGTCCACGCCGTAAACGATGTCAACTAGCCGTTGGGAGCCTTGAGCTCTTAGTGGCGCAGCTAACGCATTAAGTTGACCGCCTGGGGAGTACGGCCGCAAGGTTAAAACTCAAATGAATTGACGGGGGCCCGCACAAGCGGTGGAGCATGTGGTTTAATTCGAAGCAACGCGAAGAACCTTACCAGGCCTTGACATCCAATGAACTTTCCAGAGATGGATTGGTGCCTTCGGGAACATTGAGACAGGTGCTGCATGGCTGTCGTCAGCTCGTGTCGTGAGATGTTGGGTTAAGTCCCGTAACGAGCGCAACCCTTGTCCTTAGTTACCAGCACGTAATGGTGGGCACTCTAAGGAGACTGCCGGTGACAAACCGGAGGAAGGTGGGGATGACGTCAAGTCATCATGGCCCTTACGGCCTGGGCTACACACGTGCTACAATGGTCGGTACAAAGGGTTGCCAAGCCGCGAGGTGGAGCTAATCCCATAAAACCGATCGTAGTCCGGATCGCAGTCTGCAACTCGACTGCGTGAAGTCGGAATCGCTAGTAATCGCGAATCAGAATGTCGCGGTGAATACGTTCCCGGGCCTTGTACACACCGCCCGTCACACCATGGGAGTGGGTTGCACCAGAAGTAGCTAGTCTAACCTTCGGGAGGACGGTTACCACGGTGTGATTCATGACTGGGGTGAAGTCGTAACAAGGTAGCCGTAGGGGAACCTGCGGCTGGATCACCTCCTTAATCGACGACATCAGCTGCTGCATGAGCTCCCACACGAATTGCTTGATTCATTGAAGAAGACGATAGAAGCAGCTTTAAGCTCCAAGCTGATAGCTCTGAGCTAACAGTTACAAGCTCGAAATTGGGTCTGTAGCTCAGTTGGTTAGAGCGCACCCCTGATAAGGGTGAGGTCGGCAGTTCGAATCTGCCCAGACCCACCAATTTTGTTATGGGGCCATAGCTCAGCTGGGAGAGCGCCTGCCTTGCACGCAGGAGGTCAGCGGTTCGATCCCGCTTGGCTCCACCATAAACTGCTTCGAAGTTTGAGAGTTTAGAAATGAATATTCGCACTGAATATTGATTTCTAGTCTTTTGATTAGATCGTTCTTTAAAAATTTGGGTATGTGATAGAAAGATAGACTGAACGTTACTTTCACTGGTAACGGATCAGGCTAAGGTAAAATTTGTGAGTTCTCTTAGTTGAGAAATTCGAATTTTCGGCGAATGTCGTCTTCACAGTATAACCAGATTGCTTGGGGTTATATGGTCAAGTGAAGAAGCGCATACGGTGGATGCCTTGGCAGTCAGAGGCGATGAAAGACGTGGTAGCCTGCGAAAAGCTTCGGGGAGTCGGCAAACAGACTTTGATCCGGAGATGTCTGAATGGGGGAACCCAGCCATCATAAGATGGTTATCTTGTACTGAATACATAGGTGCAAGAGGCGAACCAGGGGAACTGAAACATCTAAGTACCCTGAGGAAAAGAAATCAACCGAGATTCCCTTAGTAGTGGCGAGCGAACGGGGACTAGCCCTTAAGTGGCTTTGAGATTAGCGGAACGCTCTGGAAAGTGCGGCCATAGTGGGTGATAGCCCTGTACGCGAAAATCTCTTGGTCATGAAATCGAGTAGGACGGAGCACGAGAAACTTTGTCTGAATATGGGGGGACCATCCTCCAAGGCTAAATACTACTGACTGACCGATAGTGAACTAGTACCGTGAGGGAAAGGCGAAAAGAACCCCGGAGAGGGGAGTGAAATAGATCCTGAAACCGTATGCGTACAAGCAGTGGGAGCAGACTTTGTTCTGTGACTGCGTACCTTTTGTATAATGGGTCAGCGACTTATTTTCAGTGGCGAGCTTAACCGAATAGGGGAGGCGTAGCGAAAGCGAGTCTTAATAGGGCGTCTAGTCGCTGGGAATAGACCCGAAACCGGGCGATCTATCCATGGGCAGGTTGAAGGTTAGGTAACACTGACTGGAGGACCGAACCGACTACCGTTGAAAAGTTAGCGGATGACCTGTGGATCGGAGTGAAAGGCTAATCAAGCTCGGAGATAGCTGGTTCTCCTCGAAAGCTATTTAGGTAGCGCCTCATGTATCACTGTAGGGGGTAGAGCACTGTTTCGGCTAGGGGGTCATCCCGACTTACCAAACCGATGCAAACTCCGAATACCTACAAGTGCCGAGCATGGGAGACACACGGCGGGTGCTAACGTCCGTCGTGAAAAGGGAAACAACCCAGACCGTCAGCTAAGGTCCCAAAGTTATGGTTAAGTGGGAAACGATGTGGGAAGGCTTAGACAGCTAGGAGGTTGGCTTAGAAGCAGCCACCCTTTAAAGAAAGCGTAATAGCTCACTAGTCGAGTCGGCCTGCGCGGAAGATGTAACGGGGCTCAAACCATACACCGAAGCTACGGGTATCACCTTCGGGTGATGCGGTAGAGGAGCGTTCTGTAAGCCTGTGAAGGTGAGTTGAGAAGCTTGCTGGAGGTATCAGAAGTGCGAATGCTGACATGAGTAACGACAATGGGTGTGAAAAACACCCACGCCGAAAGACCAAGGTTTCCTGCGCAACGTTAATCGACGCAGGGTTAGTCGGTCCCTAAGGCGAGGCTGAAAAGCGTAGTCGATGGAAAACAGGTTAATATTCCTGTACTTCTGGTTATTGCGATGGAGGGACGGAGAAGGCTAGGCCAGCTTGGCGTTGGTTGTCCAAGTTTAAGGTGGTAGGCTGAGATCTTAGGTAAATCCGGGATCTTAAGGCCGAGAGCTGATGACGAGTTACCCTTTGGGTGACGAAGTGGTTGATGCCATGCTTCCAAGAAAAGCTTCTAAGCTTCAGGTAACCAGGAACCGTACCCCAAACCGACACAGGTGGTTGGGTAGAGAATACCAAGGCGCTTGAGAGAACTCGGGTGAAGGAACTAGGCAAAATGGCACCGTAACTTCGGGAGAAGGTGCGCCGGTGAGGGTGAAGGACTTGCTCCGTAAGCTCATGCCGGTCGAAGATACCAGGCCGCTGCGACTGTTTATTAAAAACACAGCACTCTGCAAACACGAAAGTGGACGTATAGGGTGTGACGCCTGCCCGGTGCCGGAAGGTTAATTGATGGGGTTAGCTAACGCGAAGCTCTTGATCGAAGCCCCGGTAAACGGCGGCCGTAACTATAACGGTCCTAAGGTAGCGAAATTCCTTGTCGGGTAAGTTCCGACCTGCACGAATGGCGTAACGATGGCGGCGCTGTCTCCACCCGAGACTCAGTGAAATTGAAATCGCTGTGAAGATGCAGTGTATCCGCGGCTAGACGGAAAGACCCCGTGAACCTTTACTATAGCTTTGCACTGGACTTTGAATTTGCTTGTGTAGGATAGGTGGGAGGCTTTGAAGCGTGGACGCCAGTTCGCGTGGAGCCATCCTTGAAATACCACCCTGGCAACTTTGAGGTTCTAACTCAGGTCCGTTATCCGGATCGAGGACAGTGTATGGTGGGTAGTTTGACTGGGGCGGTCTCCTCCTAAAGAGTAACGGAGGAGTACGAAGGTGCGCTCAGACCGGTCGGAAATCGGTCGTAGAGTATAAAGGCAAAAGCGCGCTTGACTGCGAGACAGACACGTCGAGCAGGTACGAAAGTAGGTCTTAGTGATCCGGTGGTTCTGTATGGAAGGGCCATCGCTCAACGGATAAAAGGTACTCCGGGGATAACAGGCTGATACCGCCCAAGAGTTCATATCGACGGCGGTGTTTGGCACCTCGATGTCGGCTCATCACATCCTGGGGCTGAAGCCGGTCCCAAGGGTATGGCTGTTCGCCATTTAAAGTGGTACGCGAGCTGGGTTTAGAACGTCGTGAGACAGTTCGGTCCCTATCTGCCGTGGACGTGTGAGATTTGAGAGGGGCTGCTCCTAGTACGAGAGGACCGGAGTGGACGAACCTCTGGTGTTCCGGTTGTCACGCCAGTGGCATTGCCGGGTAGCTATGTTCGGGAAAGATAACCGCTGAAAGCATCTAAGCGGGAAACTTGCCTCAAGATGAGATCTCACTGGAACCTTGAGTTCCCTGAAGGGCCGTCGAAGACTACGACGTTGATAGGTTGGGTGTGTAAGCGCTGTGAGGCGTTGAGCTAACCAATACTAATTGCCCGTGAGGCTTGACCATATAACACCCAAGCAATTTGCTGACCTGAAAAGGCACCAGATTGCGGTGTGTGAAGACGAAACGAACCGAAAGTTCGAAACGCACAAACACCAGCTGTCACATACCCAATTTGCTGAAGCGAGGCCATCTGGTCACGAGTCAGTACCCGAATTTCTTGACGACCATAGAGCGTTGGAACCACCTGATCCCATCCCGAACTCAGCAGTGAAACGATGCATCGCCGATGGTAGTGTGGGGTTTCCCCATGTGAGAGTAGGTCATCGTCAAGATTAAATTCCGAAACCCCAATTGCGAAAGCAGTTGGGGTTTTGTTTTAGTAGAAGTTCCTGTTTTTGCTGGCTTGTTACCGTGTTGACGGGCCAGATAAAGAATTTCTTGACGACCATAGAACATTGGAACCACCTGATCCCATCCCGAACTCAGAAGTGAAACGATGTATCGCCGATGGTAGTGTGGGGTTTCCCCATGTGAGAGTAGGTCATCGTCAAGATTGAATTCCGAAACCCCTGTCTGCTAACGCAGACAGGGGTTTTGTCATTTAAGCGTGTACGAAAGATCAGGCTGTTCTTCGGATCCTAGTTTTGCGTCTTGCCTGCCACTTGCACCACCAGATATAAAGTCCCGTCCCTGATAACACCGCAATCAACACACCCAGTACCGCGATCATTACCTGCCCTGTCACCCCGATGATCCGTCCCCCATGTATGGGCAACTGGAGTCGATAGAACTGCTCTCCAAGCGTGCCCTGTCCCGCGATCTCCTGTCCCAATAATCGGCCATCGGTACCGTGAAAGAACAACCAGGATTTACCGTGTGCGTCCGTATCGTGCTGTCCAAACCCTGCACCGTAGAAGTTGTACTCAAAGCTGTAATACAACTCGCCGATTGCCGCCGTCAGTCCTAATCGTTTCCCTTCCTGCAATGCCCTTTCGTACGCCTGTTGATAACTCAACTGTGTCGTCCCTAGTTGATTGGCGGGCATTCGTCCTCTGGCTTCATAAACGCTCGGCTCGATGGGCGAAAACAACGAAACTGCAGGCTTGAACACTTGGCTCGGCAAGTTCATTGCCACGCTGCTGACGGCGATCGGTAACAGCAGCAGCCATAACCACAATCCTCCGGCGCGATGCAGATCGAAGTTCAAGCGGTAGGCATGCCCGCCTTTCACCTTCCACGCAGTCGCCCACCTCTTCCAGAAGGGCTTGCCACGCGGCAAGGTCAGCCACAATGCGATAAAGCAGTCGATCACCCACGCGATGGCCACCCCACCCATTAACAGCAATCCCCAGTTACCCGGTAATGTCAGGTTGTAGTGAAACTCCAGAATGAACGGGATGAAGTTCTCCCGCTGAAAACAGCATTCACCCCAGTAGCGCGCGCCTTTTTGCTCCGCGCTGACCGGGTCCAGATAGAACACCTGATTGAGCTCATCGAACGGCTGGCCCGTTGCTGGATCTTTACGAGGAACGGCCGCCAGTAGCGCCGTATGCCCCGCCTCCTGCGGATACTCCATGTACCAGACTTGCAGTTTCGGATGTGCAGTCTGCACTGCATCTACCAACGCGCCCGGCGACAAGCGCTCACCCACTGATGTCGCCTCGTAGAACTGCGGATTCAGCCACTCATCCAGTTCGTGATTAAACGCCAGCACACTGCCGGTAAGCCCGGCCAACAATAAAAACACCGCACTGGCCAAGCCAATGTACCGATGCAACAAAACCAGAAACGCACGCATACAAAACACCCCGAAGATACGACAAAGCCAGCCCCTGATAGCAGGGGCTGGCTTTTTTATGCACAGGACATAGCTTTAAAACTGATAGCTGACGGTCGCCGCTACGTTGCGTTCTTCGCCCATGTAGCAGAAGTTCAGACTGGCGCAGGACGCGACATAGGATTCATTGGTCAGGTTGTTCGCGTTGAGCCGAACATCAACACCCTTCAAACCAATCTTGCCCAGGTCATAACCAATCGAGGCATCGAACAGCGTGTAAGACGGCACCTTCATCGTGTTCTCCGCATCGGCCCAGCTGTAGCCGACATAGCGCACCCCACCACCCAGGCGCAGCCCATCAAGTGCGGCGCTGTCGAACTTGTAGTCAGCCCACAGCGAGGCCATGTGTCGCGGCGCCTGAGTCGGTGAGTTGCCCTTGTTCTCGATTACATCGGTCGGCGTGCTCAAGGTGCTGATCATCGATTTGGAATATTCGATATCAGTGAAGGTGTAACTGCCGAGCACTTTCAAGTTATCGGTCAGTTGCATGTGCGTTTCCAGCTCCAGACCTTGCGAGCGTACGGCACCGACCGCGCGATAGAAGTTTTCCTGCGGCAGTTTGGTTGCGAGGTTTTCCTGGTCGATGCGGAACAGCGAGGCGGTAAACAGGTTATCGGTGCCCGGCGGCTGATACTTCAAACCGACTTCCCACTGTGTGCCATCGGTAGGGGCGAGTGGATTACCGGCGCTGTCAGCATAGGAGTTCGGGTTAAACGACTCGGAGTAGCTGATGTATGGCGCCAGACCGTTATCAAACAGATATAAAGCGCCGGCACGCCCAGTGAGTTTCGTGCGCCGATCATTGATCTCTGTACCCACCGGCCGCCCCGCTTCGGCGATGCGGTTTTCATCGGATGTCTCGACCCAGTCCTGACGCAGGCCCAGCGAGAAGCGCCACTTGTCCATCTCGATCAGGTCTTGCAGATACACACCGGTCTGTTCGAGGCGCCGCAGATAGCTGGTGTCGCCGTACATCTCGATCGCCGAGTTACCGTACACCGGATTGAACGCATTGATCGGCGCGAGGCCACCGCTGGTCCAGTCGACCACGGTTTTGCGCCGTTGATAGTCCGCGCCCATCAGGACTGTGTGCTTGGTCGCGCCGGTGAAGAATTCGGCCTGCAGCATGTTGTCGACGATGAACGCATGCAGGCGCTCATCACCGCCGGTGTAATAGCGGTTCAGTTCATTGCTGGTCGGGGTGGTCCAGCCATAGGCGTAGACCTGATCCATGTTCACTTTGGAATCGAGATAGCGGAAGTTCTGCCGGGCGGTGAAGACATCGTTGAAGCGATGTTCGAACTGGTAGCCGAACGATTGCTGGTCACGGGAGTAACCATCGATACCCGGCTCGCCCTCGAAGAAGCGCGGCGAGATGCGTTCGCCATTGCGCTGATGGATCGTGCCGTCCGCCGGAACGCCGCCGTGGTAACCACCGTCCGGATCGTGTTGCAGATAGGCCTGCAGGGTCAACGAGGTGTCTTCGCTGAAATCGATGCTCAGCGTCGGCGCAAGGGCGAAGCGTTTTTCCTTGTTGTGATCGAATTGCGTGTCGGACTGATCGCTCAATCCGGTCAGACGATAGGCAATGCGCTTGTCGTCATCGACCGGACCGCTGAAGTCAAAACCAACCCCACGCTGGCCTTGCGTCCCCACTGTCGCCTGCACCTGATGGTAGGCCTCATACAACGGCTTTTTGCTGGTCAGCGCGACCAGACCGCCGGGCGAGCTACGGCCGTACAGCACCGATGACGGGCCTTTGAGAATATCCACGCGTTCAAGGAAATACGGATCGACCTGCATGGTGCTGTAGGTGCCGCTGTCGCCCATCGACTTGAGGCCGTCGAGGTAGATGTTGTCCACCGAGCCGTCGTTGAAACCGCGCATCGCCACGTAGTCGTAACGATGGGTGGCGCCATACGGGTTGGTCAGCACGCCCGGGGTGTAGCGCATTGCTTGCGAGACGGTCTGCGAGCCTTGGTCATCCATTTGCTCGCGTGTGACCACGGACACGCTTTGCGAGGTCTCCAGCAGGGCGGTACTGGTCTTGGTGGCGATCTGGCTGTGCGTGGCGTTGTAGCCGGCCATGCTGCCCAGCGCGTTGCCGAGGGCGAAGCCTTTGATGTCGGTGGTCGGCAAGGCCAGTGCTTCGCTTTCGGCGAGTGGGCGCAGAATGTAGCTGCTGCCGTCCTGGCTGACGGCCTCCAGTCCTGAGCCGCTGAGCAAATGGCTCAAGGCCTGGTCGGTCGAATATTCACCCTGCACGCCGGGAGATTGCTGACCTTGAGTCTGTTGCGGCGTCATCGCCAGGGTGATACCGGCCTGCCGGGCAAACTGATTCAATGCCTCGCCCAATGGCCCGGCAGCAATGTTGTAGCGGTGGCTGATCTCGGTGCCGGTGTTGGCGGCCAGACTCAGGCTCGGTAATACGCTGACGCCCAGCGCGGTGGTCAGCAGTGCCGCGCGAGCCGCATGGCGCAGTAGTGTCGATTCTGCAGTGAAATTCAGAGGATTCTTACAAGTGGCGCGGACAGTCATTGTGGATTTCCGTAGGCAGTCGCGAGGGCTGATTTGAAGTGCTTACTGACTAAGCCGGACTGCCTGGAAAAACCCGCCAAAAATAATCACACCGCACGTTCCAGGGTCACCCACCAGCGGGTGCGATAACGCAATTGCACCGGCAGCGTCTGCGGCAGGACCGCCAGCAGCCTGTCGGTGTCCTCCAGACGGAACACCCCAGAAAGGCGCAGGTCTGCGATATCCGCCGAACAATGGAGATAACCCGGGCGATAACGGCCGACTTCAGCGAGGAAGTCGCCCAGCCGCATATTGCGCGTGACAATCAAACCGTCGAGCCAGGCGCCCGCATCCATATCCGGCGTCGGCGCTGCGCGCAAACCGCTTTGATCGACCAGAAAACTCTGCCCGGCGAGTGCTTCGAGGGAATGACCGCCAGCGCGAACCAACACTCGGCCACGGGTAACGCTGAGCCGCGTGCACTGTTCTTCCTGACGCAAAATGAAACGCGCATCGACCGGCGCATAACTGCCGTGGCGATTCTGTATGCGCAGCGGTCGATCGGCCGCCGCGCCTTCGTCAGCGCCGCCGCAGGTAACGATGATCTCGCCACGGGTCAGTTTGATCAGGCGCTGCTGCGCGGTGTAATCCAGGTCTACGGCGCTGGCGGTGTTGAGTTCGATGCGCGTGCCGTCGGGCAACTGGAAACCGCGCCGTTCGCCGGTCGCCGTCGCGTAGTCGGCACTCCATTGCTGCCAGGCGGCGCTGTCCTTGGCCAGCCACGCGGCGGAGCCCATCAACAGCGCGCCCGACAACAACTTCAAGGCCTGGCGTCGGCCCAGCCCCTGCGCACTGTTTTCCAAGGTGTTGAAAGCGACCTGCGCACCCGGCACGGCGCGCAGACTGGAGCTCAATTCGGCTTGCAGCGACTGCACCCGCTGCCAGGCGATTTCATGTTCGTGATGCTCGGCGCGCCACTGCTCGCATTGGCGAGTCAGCCGCGAATTGCCGTGGTTGTTGCGCAGTCGCAGTAGCCAGTGAATCGCTTGCTTGACCACGTGTTGGCGCGGTTCGACGCGGCGAGCGAGTGAGAGGTTATCCACAGGCATCAGTTTTCATACCGCAACACATAGCAGTGATACAGCGCATCGGCGACGTAGCGTTCCACAGAACGTACCGATACGCCCAACTGCTCGGCGATCTGTTTGTGAGTCAAACCTTCGCACTGCGCCAGGAGAAACGCCTGACGCACTTTCGGCTTAAGTCCTTCGAGCATGCGCGCAATGCTTTCCAGCAGTTCCAGGACCAACGCGCGCGATTCGGCGTCAGGTACTTCGCCTTCAGGCAAGTGAGCAATGGTCTCCAGATAGGCCCGCTCGATTTCCTCGCGGCGCCAATGATCGATCACCAGACCGCGCGCGATGGTTCGCAGGAAAGCTCGGGGCGCTCTGAGTTCGAGGCGTTCGGTACGTTGCAGCAGACGCAGGAAAGTGTCCTGAGCCAGATCGGCGGCATCCGCTGCATTGCCCAACCGTGCGCGCAGCCAGGCATTGAGCCAGCCGTGATGACTACCGTAAAGCGCCTGTACGACCAACTCAGGTGAAGACATGACCACGCCAGCCCGAACGTCACAAATGATAATTAATCGCATTGTCATCAAGGGTTACAGATTTTGCAACTGTCGCGTCCATGTCGATACGAAAAATTCCCTCGCAGCCGCTCTGGCACGCCGTTCGGCGGGAATCCTGTCCAAAACCCGCCCATTTCTCACGCGCCCCTAAGATTTCTCCGCCGCTGGCCGACAGACTGGTGAGAAATGCGTGCACCAAAGTAGAGCAGCCAGAAGAACGCTGCCTGCGCCGTACATGGAATGTTGCATTCGGAAACGCATCCCCACTTTTGGCATAAGAAGTCCCATGAAATGAATCTCAAGTTCAGCCATAAAATCCTCCTGGCCGCTTCGGGCGTCGTGGTCCTGGCGTTCGCGTTGTTCACGCTCTACAACGATTATCTGCAGCGAAACACCATTCGCCAGAACCTGCAGTCCTCCGTGCAACAGGCCGGTGACCTCACCGCCAGCAGCGTGCAGAACTGGATGAGCGGACGGATTCTGGTGCTGGAAAACCTCGCGCAGAACGTTGCCCATCAAGGCAGGAATGCCGACCTCCCCGGCCTTGTCGATCAACCGGCCTTCACGTCGAACTTTCAGTTCACTTACGTCGGCCAGGCCAACGGTGTCTTCACCCAGCGCCCCGATGCGAAGATGCCGGACGGTTACGATCCGCGTCAGCGCCCTTGGTACAAGCAGGCAGTGGCCGCCGATAAAACCATGCTGACCCCGCCGTACATGGCGGCCGTCGGTGGCTTGGTGGTGACCATCGCCATGCCGGTGAAAAAGGACGGTGAATTGCTCGGTGTGGTCGGCGGTGACCTGAGCCTGGAAACCCTGGTGAAGATCATCAACTCGGTGGATTTCGGTGGCCTCGGCCATGCGTTTCTGATCAGTGCCGACGGTCAGGTGATCGTCAGCCCGGACAAAGATCAGGTAATGAAAAACCTCAAGGACATCTACCCGAACACCAGCGTGCGCATCGAGAAGGGCAACCAGAACGTGGTGCTCAACGGCCAGGAACGCATTCTCTCGTTCACCCCGGTCAGCGATCTGCCGAATGCGCAGTGGTACATCGGTCTGTCGATCGATCGCGACAAGGCCTACGCCGCACTCAGCCAATTCCGCACCTCGGCGCTGATCGCCATGTTTGTCGCGGTCGCGGCGATTGCGCTGCTGCTGAGCCTGTTGATCAACGTCCTGATGCGTCCACTGACCACGATGGGCCGCGCGATGAAAGATATCGCCCAGGGCGAGGGCGATCTGACCCGGCGTCTGGTGGTCGAGAGCAAAGACGAGTTCGGTGAACTGGGCAGCGCGTTCAACCAGTTCGTTGAACGGATTCACGCATCGATTTCCGAAGTGTCGTCGGCGACCCGTCACGTACATGACCTGTCGCAACGGGTGATGGCTTCGTCCAACGCTTCGATCGTCGGTTCCGACGAGCAAAGTGCGCGCACCAACAGCGTCGCGGCGGCGATCAATCAGCTGGGCGCCGCCACTCAGGAGATCGCGCGCAACGCGGCGGATGCTTCGCAGCACGCCAGTGGCGCTTCCGAGCAGGCCGATGATGGTCGTCAGGTGGTCGAGCAGACCATTCAGGCGATGACCGAGTTGTCGCAGAAGATCAGCCTGTCGTGCACGCAGATCGAAACCCTGAACGCGAGCACCGACAACATTGGCCACATTCTCGATGTGATCAAAGGCATCTCGCAGCAGACCAACCTGCTGGCGCTCAACGCTGCCATCGAGGCCGCGCGTGCCGGTGAAGCCGGGCGCGGTTTTGCCGTGGTCGCCGATGAGGTGCGCAACCTTGCGCATCGCACCCAGGAATCGGCGGAAGAGATCCACAAGATGATCACCTCGCTGCAGGTCGGCTCGCGCGAAGCGGTGAGCACGATGAACGCCAGTCAGGCGTCCAGCGAGCAAAGCGTGGAAGTGGCGAATCAGGCCGGTCTGCGTCTGGTCAGCGTGACCCAGCGCATCGGCGAAATCGATGGTATGAACCAGTCGGTGGCCGCTGCGACTGAAGAGCAGACTGCGGTGGTGGAAACCCTCAACGTCGACGTCAACCAGATCAACCTGTTGAACCAGCAGAGCGTGGCCAACCTCAATGAAACGTTGAAGGATTGTGATGCGTTGTCGCAGCAGGCCAATCGCCTGAAGCAATTGGTCGACAGCTTCAAAATCTGATTTTTCAGATCGCAGACCGCGTTATCGTTCTTCGCGAGCAGGCTCGCTCCCACAGGGAAATGCATTCCAAATGTGGGAGCGAGCCTGCTCGCGAAAGCGGCGGTTCAATCACCGCCAAACCGATGCCTTAAACGAACAGCTTCAGCACATTGCCCATCGCATCATCGGCAAACCCCTGCACGAAATCCCTGAACCCCGGCAATGCTTCATCCCCACCCGCAGCCGGTTCGGCAATGATCGTCCAGGTCGCTCGCGACTTCCCTGCGCTCAGCGATTCCACTTGCATCGCCGCCCACAGATTCGCCACCCCCAACGTGTTGTAAATCGTCGTCCAGGTCATGCGCCGCGCCTGTTCATCGCGCGAGTTGAGTTGTTCGACCACGACGTTGCCGTCCTTGAAAATTTTTTTGCGCAGCGAGGACACGCCTTCGCCGGTCATTTCGGTGTGTGACAGCGCTGGAATGAATCGATCGAAGCCGGCGAAATTGCCGACCACTGCCCAGACTTTTGCCGCGTCCGCCGGCACTTCCACCGACGACACAACGTGGCAGCCTTGCGGGTTTTTGATCAGGGTGTCGGGTTGCAGATTGCTCATGGTGTTGCTCCTTGTTGATGAGTCAGATGAAGTTGATTTCTTTCAGGTAGTCGCAGCCGCGACGCAGCAGCGCCGGGGATTTCTGTGGGTAGTGCGCGCCCATCTGCCGCACGCCGGCCTCGGCGTTGGCGTGACCGATAAGGGAGATGTCGCCGATGTCTTCTTCGAAGCCGTTGAGGTAGAAGCCGAGCACGCCGAACAGCGCGTTGTCGGCGTCGACTCGGCTCAGTTGCTGCTGCCAGTCGGCGACGCTGACCAGCGAAAACTCGCTGCCGGTTTCGCGGAACGAAGCGACGTAGGCATCCCAGCTCAGCGGCTCGGGATTGTGCAGATTGAACACTGAGCGTTGCGCTGAATAACGGCTGGCATGGAAGGCGATGAAGCGGGCGAGAAAGTCCACCGGCATCAGGTCGAAATTCAGCGCGAAGGCCGGCACCTGTCCGAGCTGGATCGAGCCTTTGAGCATCAGCATCAAACGGTTTTTATGCGGCTGGCAAACGCCGCTGAGGCTGTTGAAACTGATGTTGCCAGGGCGATAAAGGTTGACCCGTACACCGCGCTCGCGCGCCCGTTCGAGGATGCGTTCGCCGACCCACTTCGACAGGTTGTAGCCGTTGCGAATATAGATCGGCGGCGTCGCGGCGGCGGGCAGTTCCAGCACTCGACCGGTGTCGTCCACGGTGCTGGATGCCGACAGGGTCGAGACGAAGTTGAAGACCTTTTTGCGCTGCCCTTCGCACAGCTTCAGCAGGGCAAATATCGGTTCGACGTTGTCCGCCGCCAGGGACTCGTAATCGAGCACGTGGTTGACGTTGGCGGCGTTGTGCACCAGCGCGCCGAACTCGCGATCCAGGCGCTGATAGTCCTCATCGCCCAGGCCCAGTTGCGGACGGCTGATATCAGCTGCGTAAACCCGCACACGGCTCAGGTCAAGGTGCTCCAGCCGGTTTTCGCGCAGTGCCTGAGCGAAGCGTTGCGCCGCCGTTTGCCCGGCGCCGTCGCGCACCAGACAGGCCACTTCGCTGGCGCCCCAACCGAGCAGCGCTTCGACGATGTGCACGCCGACAAAACTGTTGGCACCGGTGACGATGACCTTGTGCACATCGCCCATGCGGCTGATCGGCAGCGGTTCGATGTCCAGCGCGCGCTCGGCGTCGGCCATGGCCTGAGCGCTGAGCACGGCGCTGTCATCGGTGCCGCGCACCAGCGTCGACAGTTTGCTGATCGTGGGCAGTTCGATGAAGCGATTGATCGAAATGCTTCGGCCGAATTCCTCACGCAAGCGCAGCAACATCCGCGACAGCAGAATCGAATGTCCGCCGAGATTGAAGAAGCTTTCGTCAGTGGAAATGTCGCTGGTCGGCAGTTCCAGCAATTCGGCCCAGATCTCCAACAGCAGCGCTTCGTCAGCATTGGCCGGCAGGCATTTCGCAGCGCTGTCCTGCAGCGTCACCGGCAATGTCAGCAGCGCCTTGCGATCGACTTTGCCGTTACTGGCAAACGGCATCTGCGCCAGTTCGGTCCACGCTCCCGGTTGCATGTAGTCCGGCAGAAACTGCCGGGCGTGGGCTTTCAGTTGGTCCCGGGCAGTCTCGGTCTGTGGCTGGGCGAGGAACGCCAGTATGCGTCGCTGACTGTCGATGACCACGGCGATCTGCCGATACAAGCCGCTCTCGCGCAGGCAGCGCTCGATCTCTTCCGGCTCGACGCGAAAGCCACGGATTTTCACCTGATTGTCGCGCCGTCCGCACAGCTCGATACCGTGCTCGCCCCACTTGGCCATGTCGCCGCTACGGTAGGCGCGCAGGGTTTCGCCGCCGGGCAGTGACAGGCTCAGATAACGCTCGGCGGTCTGCTGCGGATTGTTCAGGTAACCGAGGCAGACACCGGGGCCGACGATGAACAGTTCACCGACGGATTGATCGGGCACCGGTTGCAGATCGTCGTCGAGAATCAGCACCCGACTGTTGGCGATCGGCCCTCCCAGCGTGCGGTTGCTGTCGCCCGGTTTGAGCTGGCGCGCGGTGATCAGCACGGTGGCTTCGGTCGGGCCATACAGGTTGTGCAGGGTGCCTTGGCGGGTCAGTTGCTCGATGACGTACGGCTCGCAGACATCACCGCCGGTCATCACCTGCACGCCCTCCAGTTGCTCCAGCGGCAGGATGCTCAACAGCGCCGGCGGCAAGAAGGCGTGGGTCAGTTGCCGCCGGCGAATCAGCGCAATCAGCTGCAAAGGATCGCGGCGCTGGGTGTCGTCGGGCACGATCAGTTCCGCCCCTGCGAGCAGGCTGGGGAAGATGTCGATCAGTGACGAATCGAAGCTTAGCGAAGAGAACTGCAACACCCGGCTTCCGGCGTGCAACTGCACGTAGTCGGCGTACCACGCGGTGAAGTGGGCGAGATTGGCCTGGCTGAGCAGCACGCCTTTCGGATGCCCGGTGGTGCCCGAGGTGTAGAGCGCCATGCACGGTGCATCAAGTTCCGGGCGGTGCTGCATCAGCGGCCGGTCGAGATCGGCGTTCGGCGCTTCGATGCCACTGACATCCAGCCCCGCTATCGACTCGCTGAGCGCCTGCTGTCCATCGTGAAGCAACAGCACCGCGCCGGCGTTTTCCAGGATGTATTGCTGGCGCTGCAAAGGATGGCTCGGCTCCAGCGGCAAGTACACCGCGCCGCTGCCGAGAATCGCCAGAATCGAGGCGAACAGTGCCGGGCTTTTGCCTTGGCAGACAGCGACCACCCACGGCTGCGGATGTTGCTCGAGCAAGGGTAGCAACCGCTGCTGGATCGCCCGGCTGTGGGCGTGCAATTGGCGGTAGCTGATGGACTGTCCGCCGAGGTGCAGCGCCGGTCGTTCGGCATGTTCGATCAGGCTTTGTCGCAGGCGCTCGATCAGCGGGATCTGCGCTTGTTGCAGCAGCGCCGGATTTGCCGTGTCGTTGAGACGGTGGACATACGCCAGTTTGTCGAGAAACAGCAGATCTTCCAGCCGTTCGAAATCCGGCGCTTTGAGGGCCGGGGCATGCCTCAAATAATCGGCATCGCGGGAAAAGCGGCTGACCAGCAACGCCACTTCGTCGACCACATGGGCGAGCGCTCGTTGGCGTAGCGACTGACCGTTGCCGGACGGCTCATCGCCGATCGGCACACGGCTGATCAGCGACGAGCCGAGAAAGCACAGCAAGTCGAGGGTCGGCAGGCCGCCATGCTCTTGCGCGGCGACACCCAGGCGCAGGTGCAGATGCGGGATGGCGCAGAAGTCGCCGGCAGCGATAAAACCATCGTCGATGATCAGATCCACCGCCGTTTGAGCCACGCCGCTGCGGGTCACAGCATGGCCATGCTGTTCGAGCTCCCGGGCCAGATCGGTCATGGCCTGGCTGGCGCCGGTGAGCAAAATGTCGAGACGTTTCATGTCGGCCTCCTCAAACCAGATGGTCGCGCAGGGCGTGCTGCACGCACGGTGTGTCGAGCAGCGAGCTGTTGTGGAAAAACCTGACGATGTTGCCTACCAGCGGGTGGTGGCGATTGATCGGGAAGGCCAGTCCGGCGATTTCTTCACGCAGTGAATGGCGGGTGGTTTCGCTGACCGGCAGCGCATCGATCAGGCGCAAATCGAAGGACTTCTGGATGTCGTTGGTCAGGTAATGGCCGATGAACACCGGCAGAATCTGCGCGATGGTCTGGCGGTCCGCGTCGCTGGCGGTGTGCCAATAGATGCGCACCATCCGCGCCCAGAAACTCGAGTGGCGACCTTCGTCGAGCAAGTGGTCAGCCATCAGGCCCTTGATCGACGGCTTGACCGAATCGTCGCGGGCGAACGCCGCGACATCACCGGTCACGGTGTTTTCGGCGATTGCTACGCAGATCAATTCCACCGCGCTGCGCAGGTGGTCCGGCGCCAGCGCAACAGCGGCGGGAATTGCCCGGCTCAGCTCGATTTCGTCGGGCAACGGAATCGGTTCGATACCGGTCAGCGCGACCGTTTGCTGCATGAAGTCCATGGCCACCAGCGCGTGGTAATCCTCATCGACCACCACGGTCATCGCGTCGTAGCGACAGGCGAACGGGAACGCCACGGCAAAGCGATTCTTGGCAATGCTGCGGGCGGTCTTGTCGACGATTTCCGTCTCGAAAATCACTACGTCGTTAATGAATTTGTACAACGTCTGCACCAGGGCGAAATCACGTTGCTGTGGGCATTCACGCAGGAAGGTTTCGCTGAGCACCAGAGGCTGGCGGCTGAGCGGGTAGATCAGGCGCTGATCGTCTTCCAGCAACCGCCGGGGACGGGTGCGGATGGGCGCGCGACTTTCCCAGGCGTCGGCGAAGGATTGATAGTCGGCAGCGTTCATTGGGCCACCTCGGCAACTTGCACGCCAATGCTCAGGCGCAGCCCGTCCCACAAGGCGATGCGGCTTTCCACGGCGGCGATGGCGCTGGCGTAAACCTCGGCTGCGCGCTGCGGATCGCCATCGACCAGACGCTCCAGCAACTGCTCGGCGGCGGGGCCGTGATCTTCGGAATCGACTTCGATATGCCGTTGCAGGTAGTAACGGAAAGTCGGTGCCTGTTCGATGCCGATGCCCCAGTCATCGAGGATGCGCTGGAACATCGTCGGAATGACGCTCTCGCGACCATGCAGGAACGCGGCGGCAACGCTGTGTCCCGGCGCCTCCAGGGCAATGCGCAAGGTATCGCGAACGAACTGCGCGGCCGCTGGATCGACATCGATGCTCTGCAACGCGACTTCGTAGCTCACGCCTTCCTGCTGCAACGTGACGAAACGCTCCACCGCCGTGGTGCTCGCGCCGACTTCGCGCATCGCATCCAGGTACAACTCGAAGTGGCTGTAGTGGCCGGCATCGAGGCGATCGTCCGATTCCTCGCCCAGCACGATCTCGTTGATCAACCGAGCCGCGTGGGGATCGCGCGGCGGCAACCAGGGTAAACGCGTGCAGGTCAGTTCCTGTTGCAGGCGCTTGGTCAGCGACATGAAGTCCCATACGGCAAATACATGGGTTTCCATGAAACGGCGTAATACCGATAACGAAGTAATCTCGGAAAAGATCGGGTGAATACTCAGTTCGGCTTTCTTCAGGGCGAGTTGCTGCTTAGTGGGCATCATGATGTCCTTTATCATTGATTGAAGTGCACGGTTCTTTTCAGTTGCTGTAAGCGGTCGAGCAAGTTGGATAGCAAGTTGGTCGGGCAAATATTGATTGCGCTGTGGCGCCGTTGCGGCGCCACGGGTGCTGCGGTTGGTGCGTGAGGTATGCCGCGCTGAACGGCGACGTTCAAACCTGGCGAGAGAAAAACTAATACAGGGCAAATGCATTTAACAAGTTTATTTTCAATTATTTTAAGTTGGCTGTTTTTTGAATATAAGAGTTACCGATAAAACTTTCAGATCAAGTTTTATTAGGGCGTAGTTACTCCTTTCGGCTAATAACGGCCAAAATCGATAACAAGAGTGAATGCCTCACTCGAAGCAACTTTTAAACAAGGGAAATTTATGAATTCAAAGGGGGCGAAAGTTGGCCGGGACCGGCGCCATGACTTCCTGTTTCCCGTGACAAGGCTCCTTCCGTAGGTTCCTGTTGCGGGGACTGTGCCGTCAGGGCGGCGCGTCCCCGTTCTGTAGGGGTGGCGCTGGAAGAGTGCGGGTAAATTGCCGTCACGGCTATTACCGATTGGTCATCGGCGGGCAGCAGAAATGCGTCGGCAGGGCCGGGGCGGGCACCAGCGGGCACGCCGATCCGCTGCCAGAGCCGGCAGCAGAGCGGTCGCGAAGATTTGTAAGGGGATTATTCGACGTACGAGATATCAGCGTGCGGTGTGACGCTTCTGTGCGGCGGGAGTCGCCAGGTAGCGGGTGATGACCTCAACGCCACGGTTGAGGTGCTGCTCCAGCATTGCGAGCGAGCGCGGTATGTCCCGCTCTATCACGGCCTGAAGCATGGCGCGGTGGTCATCCTGGGACAGCTTGCCCAAGCCCATCGCTTCCAGATTGAACCGCAGAAAACGCTCTTCTTCGTTCAGCCCGTCCTCCACCAGGCGCAGCAGTCGCTGGTTGGGCGCCCTGCTATACAGGGCCATGTGAAAGAGACGGTTGAGGCGGCCGATTTCGTTGTAGTCGTGCTGCGCTTCCAGTTCGTCGATGTAGCCAGCGGCGAGTTGATGCTCGGCCTCAGTCAGCAGCGGAATGGACTGCCGCAATGCCTCGGATTCGAGCAGAATGCGCAACTCGTAGGTTTCAGCGGCATCGCCCTGGATCAGCGGGGCGACCACGGCGCCTTTGTGCGTGGTGACGCTGAGCAACTCCTGCGCTTCGAGCTGGCGCAAGGCTTCACGCACCGGCATGCGGCTGACCCCGAACAGATCGGCCAGATCCTGCTGGCGCAGCGCAGTGCCACAGGGCAGGCGTCCATCGAGAATGGCCGAGCGCAGAGTTTCTTCGATCACCGACCGGGCCAGATGCGCAGGAATCGGTCCTTGGACTTTGATGCTGTGCAGCGGTTTGGGCTTCTGAGTCACGACAACACACCCTGTAGGTCGCAATATTTGGATCCAAATGACACTAGTGATTGCTCTACAGGTTGTCAAACCTTGTAAAACGTTGCGCGGCAATCTCAAGTCTAGCGTGTCTTCGATGATCTCACGGTGCCATTGTTTTTTGCCGGGCTAAGCTTCACCATCAAACGCTTCCTTTCTGTCCTTCTGGAAACCTGCAGTGGCGGTACGTTTCGCGATCCCTCGGACCTTGCGCTGGCTTGGCTGCGCATTGCTGCTGGCCGGCGTCATGCTGGGCGGTCTGCACGCCGATTGGGATTTTTCCGCGATCAGCCGCAAGGCCACGGCTCTTTATGGGCCACTGGGCGCCGGGCAGCAGCGCATCGATGCCTGGCAGAATCTGCTGGCGACGCAAAAGCAGGCCAGTGAGATGGACAAGCTCAAAGTGGTGAACCTGTTTTTCAACAAGCAGGTGCGTTACGTCGAAGACATCGATCTGTGGCGCGAAGTGGATTATTGGGAAACCCCTATCGAAGCGCTGTGGAAGGGCGCCGGCGACTGTGAAGACTACGCCATTGCCAAGTATTTCAGCCTGCGCCATCTCGGCGTTTCCAGTGACAAGCTGCGCATTACCTACGTCAAGGCGTTGCGCCAGAACCGCGCGCACATGGTGTTGACGTACTATGCGACCCCCGATGCCATGCCGCTGGTGCTCGACAGCCTGATCGATCCGATCCAGCCGGCGTCGCAGCGAACCGATTTGCTGCCGGTCTACTCTTTCAATGCCGAAGGCCTGTATCTGCCAGGCGCCAAGGGCAATAAAAAGGTCGGCGACACCAAACGCCTGTCGCGCTGGCAGGATGTGCTGAAAAAAATGCAGGCCGAAGGTTTTCCGGTCGAGACGACTAACTAGGAGCACGCGCTCAGATGTCTTTGTTCAAACAGCTGTTGATCGCTATCTGTCTGTTCCTGGTCGTGGCCTTCACCGGCAGCTTCATGGTCAGCCTGGAGAGCTCGCGCACCCAGTACGTCAATCAGTTGCGCTCTCACGCACAGGACGCGGCGACGGCGCTGGCGTTGTCGCTGACGCCGAATATCGACGACCCGGCGATGGTCGAGCTGCTGGTCAGTTCGATTTTCGACAGCGGTTATTACGCAAGCATCCGCGTGGTCGACGTGAAGACCGACCAGACCATTGTCGAGCGCAGCGGTGCCCCGGTGGTGAGCAACGTGCCGGACTGGTTCGTCAGACTGATCGGCCTCGAACCGGCCGGTGGCGATGCGCTGGTCAGCCGTGGCTGGGAGCAGGCGGCGCGGGTCGAGGTGGTCAGCCACCCGATGTTCGCCGTGGCCAAGTTATGGCAGAGCGCACTGGGCAGCCTTGGCTGGTTGCTGATCTGCGGCGCATTGAGTGCGGTGCTCGGCGCGCTGTTGCTGCGTCGGCAGTTGAAGCCCCTCGATTACATGGTCCAGCAGTCCCATGCGATTGCCCGCCGCGAGTTTCTCAGCCTGCCGGATCTGCCGCGCACGCCTGAATTGCGTCGCGTGGTGCAGGCAATGAATCAGATGGTCGAGAAGCTCAAGACGCTGTTCCAGGAGCAGGCCGAGCGCAGTGAAAAACTGCGTACCGAGTCCTATCAAGACAACCTCACCGGCCTGGCCAACCGCCGCTATTTCGAGATGCAACTGAACAACCGCGTGAGCAACCCGGAGCAGGCCAGTTCCGGTTATCTGCTGCTGTTGCGGGTCAAGGATCTGGCGGGGCTCAATCAGCGTCTCGGCGGCCAGCGCACTGATCAGTTGCTCAAGGCCGTCGGCGAGCAACTGACCCGCGAGTGCGCCAGATATCCACAAACCCAGGACTTGGTCACGCGTATTCGCGGCGGTGAATTCGCCGTGCTGGCGCCGGGGCTGGTGCGCGAGGAAGCGCTGCAGCTGGCGCAGAATCTCGACAATGCCTTGAGCAGCCTGCATGCCACCGGCGCGACCGATGTGCCGGCGGTGGCTTCGATCGGGCTGGCGCCCTTCGCTCACGGCGACTCCCCGCAAGCGGTGCTGACACTGGGCGATCAGGCACTCGCGCAGGCCGAAGGGCAGGGCGAGCAGAATTGGGCGTGCATCGATCAGAGTCTGGTGGCGGAGGTCGGTGACGACCATCACGCTTGGCATCGACTGCTGGATCAGGCCTTGAGTCAGCAGCGTTTCGAGTTGTATTTCCAGCCGGTGGTTGCGGCGCAGGACACGCAACTGGTGCTGCATTACAAGGTGCTGTCGCGTCTGCTCGACGAGCAGGGCCAGACCATTCCCGCCGGGCGTTTCCTGCCGTGGCTGGAGCGCTTCGGCTGGACCGCGCGGCTTGACCGGCTGATGCTCGAACGCGTGCTGGAACAGATGAAAGGGCACGAGGATTCACTGGCGCTGAACCTGTCCTCGGCGACGCTGGCCGACCCGCAGGCGTTGAACAAGGTCTTCGAAATTCTGCGCGCGCATTCCAATCTCGGCGCGCGTCTGACTCTGGAAATCGGCGAGGAGCAATTGCCTGAACAGGCGGTGCTGGAGCAGTTGACCCGACGCCTGCGCGAGCTTGGCTTCTCGCTGAGCCTGCAGCGCTTCGGCGGGCGCTTCAGCATGATCGGCAACCTGGCGCGGTTGGGTCTGGCGTACTTGAAGATCGATGGCAGCTACATCCGCGCGATCGATCAGGAGAGCGACAAGCGCCTGTTTATCGAAGCGATCCAGCGCGCGGCGCATAGCATCGATCTGCCGCTGATTGCCGAACGGGTCGAGACTGAAGGGGAGCTTTCAGTGATTCGCGAGATGGGCCTGTATGGCGTGCAGGGGCAGTTGCTCGGTGAGCCGAAGCCTTGGGGGTGAGCCAAGAAGCGCCCTCACCCTAACCCTCTCCCAGAGGGAGAGGGGACTGACCGTGGGATATTTACGAGATACGCCGACGTGCAAGAGCTCCACTGAATCCAGAATCGACTCGATCTCTCAGGTCGATGGATAGCGCCAGACACCTCGATCGGCTCCCTCTCCCTCCGGGAGAGGGCTGGGGTGAGGGTAAGCTTTTGATCTTGGCTGGATCAGATCAACCCGCCCTCATCCTCATCGATCAACTGGCTCAGCCCGCCCAGCGCTTCACGCGCCTGGGTGCGGTCCATCAGTTTGGCCTGGGCCGCCGCTGGCAGGTCGGTGACGCGGATCACGCCTTTCTGGGTCAGCACCTGAATCAGGTCGTCGAGTACCCGAATCATTTCAAAGTCGCTCTGCTTGAGCTGTTTGAGGCTGTTTTCCACGGCTTCGTTGGCGTACCACGCCTGGATTTCATGGTTATCGGCGGGCAGCGTTTCCGTGGCCTCGGCGTACGCCGCAGCTTCCACGCGAATCAACTGGCCTTGCGCATCGCGTTGCACGTAAAACATTGAGCATCCCTCACAAATGAACAGCGTCATGCTGTCAGCAGCATAGCCAACTGCGCGCCAGTATGCGGGGCGCCGATCAAATCGTCACCGCTGCATTGCCCGCAAACGCGACGGCCGCCCCACAGGAGGCGGCCGTCGTTGTTTCAGCCTCAGCTGTTGTTGTGATCGACCTTGATGGTCGGGTCGCTGCCGGCAATCAGATTGTGCAGGTTGGCGCTCGCCCAGTTGTTGCCTTCCAGTTTGATCGTCACGTCCGGCGTGGCCGCAGCGGCATCGCCCGAGTTGAATTTGCCCGCCGAGCTGACTTGCAGCGACGACGTGCCATCCACTGTGGTGATTTTCAGGAAGTTGTCGATCGTGCTGCCGGTCTCGCCCTGCAACAGGTCGCGCAGGTCGATGCGGTCGCCTTCGCTGGCTTTGAAGTCCTTGATCACGTCGTTACCGGTGTCGCCCGATTTCCAGACGAAGGTGTCGCCACCGGAACCGCCGATGAGGATGTCGTTGCCCTGACCGCCGATCAGCGTGTCGTTGCCAGTGCCGCCGAGCAGGATGTCATTGCCTTTGCCGCCGTCGAGCAGGTCGGTGCCGCCCGAGCCGAACAGGATGTCATTGCCTGCGCCACCGAGCAGCGTGTCGTTGCCATCGTGCGCGCCGGATACATCGAACGCCTGATAGTGCTCGGTGATGTACTGGTGCACATTACTGGTGCTGACTTTGCTGACATCAACGCCGGTTTCCTTGGCGACGAACGCCTGCATCGCCTGGTAACCCTCGCCGGCAATGCCGTTGAAGCTGACCAGATCGCCGAACAGGATGTCGTTGCCTTCGCCACCGTTGACGGTGTCGTTACCCGGCATCGTCGCTTCGGTATGGCCGATGATCGAGTTGGCCAGGTCCTTCGGATCGATGTTGGTTTGCGGCGTTTTGTCCGAGTCGTACGGCTTGAGGTCGTTGAGGCTGACGTCGTTGTTCAGACCAATGGCTTCGACGCTCGACAACCCGCTCAACAAGGCAAAGCCGCTGGTCGAATTGCTGGTCGTCGACGAGTTGGTGCTGTTGCCGGTACCCGCGAGGTTCGACAATTCATATGTACCGTCGCCCTGCGCGTGAATCGTGCCCAGGGTCTCGCTGCTCCAGCCCCACCACGAGTTGTAGGTTTGCAGCACAACGCTGCCGGCACTGTTGATGGTCAGGTAGTGCGTGTTGTCGATGTAGGTGCTGAACGTGTCGCCCTGCTTGTAGTTGCTGGTGTTCACCACGCTGTCGAGTTTCACGTTGCCATACAGCGTCGGGTTGGTCTGCTCGCCGGTCTGGTAGTAAGTCGGCTGGCCGTCGGTGATGAAGTACGTGAGGTTCTTCGCCCCGGTGTTGGCCACTGCGTCGGCACTCTGGAACCAGTTGGCCGTGGTCTTGAACACGTCCTCGTAGTTGGTACCGCCGCCGGAGCCCATCGAGTTCAGCACTGCTTTGAGCAAGGTCAGCGCATTCGGGTCGTTGAGATTCACCGACACCGACTTGTTGACCTGGGTATCGAAGTCCACCAGGAAAATGTTCACCGTGCCCGAGTTGCTGCCGCCCAGGCTTTGCTTGAGGCTGTTGAACACCGAGGTCAGCGAGTCTTTCGCAGCGTTCAGCGACGAAGTGCTCATGCTGCCGGAGCTGTCGACCATGAACGCAATGTTGTAGTTGGTGCCCGGCACCACGGTCAGGCCACCGATGTCAGCGACGATGATGTCGTTGGCGTCGGTGCCGGTGACGTTGTCATCACCCGAGGTGGCGGTGACCGCGTTGTACACCGCAGGCACTACCGTGACCGGAATGGTCGCGGTGCTGCTTGCCGAGCCGCCGACCTGTTCGGTGGACGTCGAAGTCACGGTCAGGTTGAACTGGCCGTTGTAGTAGGTTGGCGGGGTCACGGTCAGAGAGCCGAGGTTCCAGCCGGTGACGTTGGCTTCGCCATTGCTCGCGGTAACGGTGAAGGTATGACCCGCGCCATCGCTGAGCATCGAACCGACCGGCGCACCGCTGATCTTCACGCTCAGGGTTTCCGAGCCGTCGGTGTCGGTCAGCGCGGTGCTGATCGCCGACAGTTTCACCGTGGTGCCTTCAGCGCCGGTGTTGAGCTTGTAGCCGTCGTAATAACCTTCGCCGTTGGTGCCGTGCAGATCGGAGACGGTCACGCCCGAGTTGATCAGATCCTGCACACCGGTGTAGATCGGCACGCCGGCGTTGCTGAGGTCAATCGGCGTGCTGCCGTTGACCGAGAGATTGACGTCGTAGCTGCCCGGGCCGCTCTGGTTGTGGTGATAGATGTCGAGGGTGTAATAACCGCTGGTGGTCGGGGTGAACGAACCATTGATCGCACCGCCCGCGCCCCAGGTACCCGACGCCACGTTCTTGCCACCGATGGTGATCAGCAGGCTGTCATCGGCCACGCCGCTGAAGCTGTAGGTCTTGCCGGCTTCCAGGTAGATCAGGCCAGAGGTCTTCGACGCCGTACCGGCGGCGACACTGCCGTCAGACTGCACGTTGGTGACATTGCCGCTGGAGTTCGGTTTGCCGGCGGCGTCGATGACGTTTTTCAGGGTGGTCGAATTCGCTCCGCTGCCGTCAGTGCCCAGACCCGACAGACCGGTCCAGACTTCCTTGATCAGGCCAGTGGATTTAACGCTGTTATCGGCCACGGCCACGGTCGGCGCATCCGCCACTGGCGTGATGTCGATCTTCACTGTGCCGGTGCTGCCCAGCGCCTGGCCATCGGTAGGCTGGAACTTGATCTGCGCGTAGTCCGCCTGCTTGTTGCCCAGACCGGTGCCGCCATAACCGTTGCTGCCCGACTCGTTGGCATCCGGCAGGAAGCGCAGCTTGCCGGCGTCGATGTCGGCCTTGCTGAAGGTCTGGTTGTTGGCAACATCCTTCCAGGTCGAGCCGTCCAGATACTGCAGTTTGCCCTCGCCCGGCAGCTGCGTGATCTTGATACCGAGGCTGCTCGCCGGACTATCGACATCGCTGACGCCGAAGGTCGACCAGCCGAGTACCAGCGGCGTGTCTTCGGTGCCGGTGACATTGCTCGGTGCAGCGACCGGTGCATCGTTGACCGCCACCACGTTGACCGTGGTCGTCGCGGTGTTCGAGTAGTTGCCGCCATCGGTCACCGTCACGGTGATGATGCGCGGCACGGTGCTCGGGTTTTCGCTGCTGTTGGTGAAGCTGATGTTCTTGATGGCCTGCATGTAGTCGGCCAGGGTCGCGTTACCCGAGAGGGTCAGGGTCACCGTGCCGTTGGTGCTGTTGGCATTGATGGTGATGCCGTTGACGCTGTTGCCCAGATTCAGCGCATCACCATCCTGACGGTTGGTCAGCACCACGGTGGCACCGGTCAGCATCGTGCTGTCCGGGTCGGTGATGCTGAGGTCGGTGTCAGCGATCGACACGCCGGCGCCCGGGGTGTTCTCGGTGAACGTCACTTTGTAATCGGCACCGGTCGCTCCGCTGGAGTTGTTGGCATCCAGATCGAGCACCGGTGGCGCATCGTTGTCGATGATCGAGGTGCTGACGCTGCCATTGGTGCTGCTGACCGCTAGGTTCTCGAAGTTGCCTCCGGTAGCCGAATCGATCTTGACCACGAAGTTCTCGGTGCCTTCGGTGATCTTGTCATCGAGGGTAGCGACGTTGAACTGCGCGCTGCTGGCGCCCGCCGGGATCTTAACGTTGTACACGCCGGTGAAGTCCGAACCGTCGGCAGCAGTGCCGCTGTAGACGATTTTCAGGGTCACTTCGGTCTGCGCCGGGTGATTGAGGCTGACGGTATAGCTGGCGGTCTGGCCTTCGGTCACCGAGCTGCTGCCAGTGATGCTGACGGTGGTGGTGTCGACGGTGTCGGTGACGCTGGTCACCGCTGGCGTGGTGCTCGGTACCAGTTTTTCGAAGTTGCCACCGGTGGCGCTGCTGATGGTCGCCTGCACGGTGCCGGCGTCTTTGTAGACGTCGTCAGCTGGCGCTGGAACGTTCACGGTGCCGGTGGTTTCGCCAGCCTTGATGGTGATCACGGCGCCGTTCGACAAGGTGACGGTCACAGGCGAGCCTGCGGCGTTGGTCAATGTCGCGGTGTACGTAATCTGGCCACCTTCTGCTACCGAGCCGGTCGCGCTGAGCGACAGGTTGGTGGTGTCGACGGTGTCGGTCACGGTGGTGCTGACCGGGGTCTTGTCGGCGACGAGATTTTCGAAGTTGCCGCCGCTGACGTTGGTGATCGAGTTGGTCAGCGGAGCGTTGCCGGTCAGCGCATCGTTCGGTGCGACGGCGGTTACGGTGCCGGTGGTCTGGCCGACCGCGATGGTGATGTTCTGGCCGTTGGCCAGAGTGACCACCACTGGCGAACCGGTGACTGGCGCGCCGACGGTTGCGGTGTAGACGACGTTGCCGCCTTCTGCCGCTGTGGCGGTTGCGCTCAGTTTTACGGTGGTGGTATCGATGGTATCGGTGACGCTGGTGACTGCTGGCGAGGTGCTTGGTACCAGGTTTTCGAAGTTACCACCGGTCGCGGTTTTGATCGTGGCTTGCACGGAACCGGAGTCTTTATAGACGTCATCGGAAGGTGCCGGAACGGTCACATTACCGCTGGTTTCGCCAGCCTTGATGGTGATCACCGCACCGTTCGACAAGGTCACGGTTACAGGCGAGCCAGCGGCATTGGTCAGCGTCGCGGTGTAAACGATCGAGCCACCTTCGGCCACGGAACCGGTCGCCGACAGGGACAGGTTGGTGGTGTCGACGGTGTCGGTCACGGTGGTGCTGACCGGAGTCTTGTCGGCGACCAGATCTTCGAAGTTGCCACCGGTTACGCCAGTGATCGAGTTGGTGATCGGAGCGTTGCCGGTCAGCGCATCGTTCGCAGCAACCGCAGTTGCAGTGCCAGTGGTCTGGCCGACGCCGATGGTGATGGTCTGGCCGTTGGCCAGAGTCACGACCACGGGCGAGCCAGTAACAGGCGCACCGACGGTGGCGGTGTAAGTCACGGTGCCGCCTTCAGCCACCGACGTATCAGCCGTCAGTTTGACGGTCGAAGTATCGATGGTGTCAGTGACCTGAGTGACCGCTGGCGTGGTGCTCGGCACGAGATTTTCGAAGTTACCACCGGTGGAGCTGGTGATCGTCGCCTGGACGGAACCGGCGTCTTTGTAAACGTCATCGGAAGGTGCCGGAACGGTCACATTGCCGGTGGTTTCGCCAGCCTTGATGGTGATCACAGCGCCGTTCGACAGGGTCACGGTCACTGGTGAGCCAGCAGCATTGGTCAATGTCGCGGTGTAGGTGATCTGGCCACCTTCGGCAACAGAGTTGGTGGCGCTCAACGACAG
>NZ_CAMPPP010000020.1:0-107868 GCF_946901175.1 Pseudomonas sp. Marseille-Q5117
CAGCGACCGTCTGGCGCAGCCAGACACAGCGGAAGGAGGTGCAGCGAAGCAAACCGGAGCCGCTGCGCCCGGATCAGTCCCGGAGCGAAGGGACCCGAGCCTGCGAGGGCCGAACGCAGGAGCTAGCCTTTTCGGTTACCTTTTTGGCGTCTGAAAAAGGTGACTCGCCGTAAGGGCGAAACCGCCAGCCGCCGCCCCCGAAGAAACGGATATTCACCCAGACCACCCAGAGCATGGCCGGCCCTGAGGCCGCCAAGCCTCAGACACACATGCAGAAACACACCCGCCCCATTGAAACCACCCCACCCCTGCCCCATCTAAGACCCATACCCCATTGCGCAGGTGCCCCATGACCGACCAGCAAGATCGCCCGGACAACCACGACGATTACGAAACCGACCACATCGAACACACCTCCTCCGGCACCGGCCTGGCGCTGCCCGGGCAAAACCTGCCGGACAAGGTCTACATCATCCCGATCCACAACCGCCCGTTCTTCCCGGCTCAGGTCCTGCCGGTCATCGTCAATGAAGAGCCGTGGGCCGAAACCCTCGAACTGGTCAGCAAATCCGAACACCACTCCCTGGCCCTGTTCTTCATGGACACCCCCCAGGAAGACCCACGCCACTTCGATACCGGCGCCCTTCCCGAATACGGCACGCTGGTCAAGGTTCACCACGCCAGCCGCGAAAACGGCAAACTGCAATTCGTCGCCCAGGGCCTGAGCCGTGTGCGCATCAAGACCTGGCTCAAGCATCACCGCCCACCGTATCTGGTCGAAGTCGAATACCCCCACCAGCCCACCGAGCCGACCGACGAGGTCAAGGCCTACGGCATGGCGCTGATCAATGCGATCAAGGAGCTGCTGCCGCTCAACCCGCTGTACAGCGAAGAACTGAAGAATTACCTCAACCGCTTCAGCCCCAACGACCCGTCGCCGCTGACCGACTTCGCCGCCGCCCTGACCTCCGCCACCGGCCCCGAGCTGCAAGAAGTGCTCGACTGCGTCCCGATGCTCAAACGCATGGAAAAAGTCCTGCCGATGCTGCGCAAGGAAGTCGAAGTCGCGCGTCTGCAAAAAGAGATCTCGGCGGAAGTTAACCGCAAGATCGGCGAGCATCAGCGCGAGTTCTTCCTCAAGGAACAGCTCAAGGTCATCCAGCAGGAACTTGGCCTGACCAAGGACGACCGCAGCGCCGACCTCGAACAGTTCCAGCAGCGCCTCGAAGGCAAAACCCTGCCGGCGCAGGTGCAAAAACGCCTCGAAGAAGAAACCCACAAACTGTCGATCCTTGAAACCGGCTCGCCGGAATACGCGGTCACGCGCAATTATCTGGACTGGGCAACATCGGTACCGTGGGGCGTGTACGGCGAGGACAAACTCGACCTCAAGCACGCGCGCAAAATCCTCGACAAGCACCATGCGGGTCTGGACGACATCAAGGATCGCATCCTCGAATTCCTCGCCGTCGGTGCGTACAAAGGCGAGATCAGCGGCTCGATCGTGCTGCTGGTCGGCCCGCCGGGCGTGGGTAAGACCAGCGTCGGTAAATCCATCGCCGAATCCCTCGGCCGGCCGTTCTACCGCTTCAGCGTCGGCGGCATGCGTGATGAAGCCGAGATCAAGGGCCACCGCCGCACCTACATCGGCGCACAGCCGGGCAAACTGGTGCAGGCGTTGAAAGACGTCGAAGTGATGAACCCGGTGATCATGCTCGACGAGATCGACAAAATGGGCCAGAGCTACCAGGGCGACCCGGCCTCGGCGCTGCTGGAAACCCTCGATCCTGAGCAGAACGTCGAATTTCTCGACCACTACCTCGACCTGCGCATGGATCTGTCGAAGGTCCTTTTCGTCTGCACCGCCAACACCCTCGATTCGATCCCCGGCCCGTTGCTCGACCGGATGGAAGTGATTCGCCTGTCGGGCTACATCACCGAAGAAAAAGTCGCCATCGCCAAGCGTCACCTGTGGCCGAAACTGCTGGAAAAGGCCGGTGTGTCGAAAGGTAGCCTGAGCATCAGCGACACCGCGCTCAAAGCCCTGATCGACGGCTATGCCCGTGAAGCCGGCGTGCGTCAGCTGGAAAAGCAGATGGGCAAACTGGTGCGCAAAGCGGTGATGAAACTGATCGACGATCCGAAAGCGGTAATCAAACTCGGGCCGAAAGATCTCGAAGCATCACTGGGCCACCCAGTGTTCCGCAACGAACAAGTGCTGTCCGGCACCGGTGTCATTACCGGCCTGGCCTGGACCAGCATGGGCGGCGCGACCTTGCCAATCGAAGCCACGCGGATTCATACGCTCAACCGAGGGTTCAAACTCACCGGGCAACTCGGCGATGTGATGAAGGAATCGGCGGAGATCGCCTACAGCTACGTCAGCTCGCACCTCAAACAGTTTGGCGGTGATGCGAAGTTCTTCGACGAAGCCTTCGTTCATTTGCACGTACCGGAAGGCGCGACGCCGAAGGACGGCCCAAGTGCCGGCGTAACCATGGCCAGCGCCCTGCTCTCCCTCGCGCGTAATCAGCCACCGAAAAAAGGCGTGGCGATGACCGGTGAACTGACGCTGACAGGGCATGTGCTGCCGATCGGCGGCGTGCGCGAGAAGGTGATCGCGGCGCGGCGGCAGAAGATTTTTGAGCTGATTCTGCCGGAGCCGAACCGCGGTAATTTCGAGGAATTGCCGGACTACCTGAAGGAAGGGATTACCGTTCACTTTGCGAAGAAGTTTGCGGATGTCGCGAAGGTGCTCTTCTGACAATCATGTAGTGCCTGCTATGTCGCTTTCGCGAGCAGGCTCGCTCCCACAGTGATAAGCGGTGTCGACAGTTTTTGTATTCACCGCATCACCCTGTGGGAGCGAGCCTGCTCGCGAAGGCGGCAACTCTGGCGACGCCAATCCCCCGAACGTCACACTTCGTCTCATCTTCAGTTATGCTCGCCGTTCGTCGTAACCGCCGGAGCTGCTGATTTTATGTCCCCCACTCGCCTGTTTCTCCCCCTCACCCTTTCCTTGCTGGCCGCTTGCGCCACGCAACCGAAACACAACGTGACAGTGGAAAAACAAAGCGAATGCCCCGTACGGCTCACTACCGGACAAAACCTGATCATCAGCCTGCCAAGCAACCCGACCACCGGCTACCGCTGGGCGATTCAGGATTCTGCTGGCGGCGTGCTGCGCGCCCTCAGCCCCGAGGTCTACAGCAACCCGGAAGATGCCGGCGTTGTTGGTGCAGCGGGGGTTTCGACCTGGCGCTTCCAGGCCTTTGCGGCCGGCACCGGGCGTTTGCGCCTGACCTCGCAACAACCGTGGGCACCGGAAGTTTTGCCAGTAGAAACCTTTGACTGCGCCATCTCGGTGAACTGACGGCGGGAAACCGCGCTGGCCTCTTCGCGAGCAGCCTCGCTCCCACAAAACACCGCATTCCCTTGTGGGAGCGAGCCTGCTCGCGAAAGCAATTTTCCTGACGCTGATGTTTTTGCGCCCGGACGGTGCCTTATCAGACAATTCAAGCATCCGCGCCCCACTTTGGCTAAAATGCCGGCCTTTTCCACCGACACCGCCGGACGCCGCCGTGAGCAAAGAACCCGATCGCCTATTCGCCCAGCCTTTGGCCCAGGTGCCTGACTTCGCCTTCAACGAAGACGTGGTGCGGGTGTTCCCGGACATGATCAAGCGCTCGGTGCCGGGTTATCCGACTATCGTCGAAAACCTCGGCGTGCTCGCCGCGCAATTCGCCCAGCCCAACAGCGTGCTCTACGACCTCGGCTCGTCGCTCGGCGCAGTAACCCAAGCCCTGCGCCGCCACGTGCGCACCGACGGCTGCCGGGTTATTGCTGTGGATAACTCGGCGGCGATGGTCGAGCGTTGCCGCGAGTACCTCAATGGTCAGGATTCGATGTTTCAGGAATTGCTGCCGGTCGAGGTGATCGAGGGCGACATCCTCGCGCTGGAGTTTCAACCGGCCTCGGTGGTCGCGCTGAACTTCACCCTGCAATTCATCGCCCCGGACCAGCGCACCGCGTTGCTCTCGCGCATTCGCCAATCGTTATTGCCCGGCGGCGCGCTGATTCTCTCCGAGAAGCTGCGCTTCAACGATGCCGAAGAGCATGCGCTGCTCACCGATCTGCACGTGGCGTTCAAACGCGCCAACGGCTATAGCGAACTGGAAATCGCCCAGAAGCGCAGCGCCATCGAAAACGTCATGAAGCCCGACAGCCTCGAAGAACACCGCGAACGCCTGCTGGCCGCCGGGTTCTCGAAAGTCGTGCCGTGGTTCCAGTGTCTTAACTTTGCCTCGTTGATTGCCTTGCCATGATTGATCTGTCCCCCCTCGCCCGCCGTCTGGCCGGAACTCCGCTGGCCGAATGGGCCAACACGCTGCAAGCGCAACTCGACAAGAAAATGGACAAAGGCCATGGCGATCTGGAACGCTGGCAAAGTGCGCTGGACGCCTTGCCGAAGATCCAGCCAAGCGAAGTCGACCTGCTCAACGGCCTGAAACTCGACACCGATTGCGACGACGACACCCGCGCACAGATGCGCACCGCGCTGATGGGCCTCTCGCCGTGGCGCAAAGGGCCGTTCGACCTGTTCGGTGTGCATGTCGACACCGAATGGCGTTCGGACTGGAAGTGGTCGCGGGTCTCCCCGCACCTCGACCTGAAGGGCAAACGCATCCTCGATGTCGGCTGCGGCAACGGCTACTACATGTGGCGCATGCTCGGCGCCGGTGCCGACAGCGTGATCGGTGTCGACCCGAACTGGCTGTTCTTCTGCCAATTCCAGGCAGTGCAGCGTTACTTGTCCGAGCCGAATGCCTGGCACCTGCCGTTCCCGTTTGAAGACCTGCCGCCGAATCTGGAAGGCTTTGACACGGTGTTTTCCATGGGCGTGTTCTATCACCGTCGCTCGCCGATCGAGCATTTGCTGGCGCTGAAGGATTGCCTGGTCAAGGGCGGCGAACTGGTGCTGGAAACGCTGGTGGTCGAAGGCGACAAGCATCAGGTACTGGTGCCGGAAGATCGCTACGCGCAGATGCGCAACGTGTGGTTTTTGCCGTCGGTGCCGGCGCTGGAATTGTGGCTGCGCAGAGCCGGATTCAGCGATATCCGTTGCGTGGATGTCAGCACAACCACGGTGGAGGAACAGCGCGGGACGGAGTGGATGAAGTATCAATCGCTGAGCGATTTTCTGGATCCCGAGGATCACAGCAAAACCATTGAAGGGCTGCCGGCGCCGATGCGGGCGGTTATCGTCGCCAGGAAGTAAGCGTATTTTCCCATGACCGCGGTGGGCCTACCCCTCACCCCAGCCCTCTCCCCAGGGAGAGGGAGCTGATTGTTGAGCTTTTCAAAACTTGCGTCCGACTCGGTATTTCAGGTCGGCGGATTTGGTCCATCCAACTCGGTCGGTCCCCTCTCCCTCTGGGAGAGGGTTAGGGTGAGGGGCTTTTGGTGCGTCTGGCGCGGAAAAACTCGGTCAGCACCGCACCACATTCTTCAGCCAGCACCCCGCCCTCATACAACACCCGGTGATTCAAAAATCCCTGGCTGAAAAACTGTCCCTGACTCTGCACAATCCCGGCCTTGGGCTCCAGCGCGCCATACACCACCCGCGCCACCCGCGAATGCACGATCAGCCCGGCGCACATGCTGCACGGTTCCAGCGTCACATACAGCGTGCTGCCCGGCAGGCGATAGTTATCCACTGCCTGCGCGGCGGCGCGGATCGCGACCATTTCGGCGTGGGCACTCGGGTCGCTGGTGCTGATCGGGCAATTGAAGCCGCGACCGATGATCACGCCATCGTGCACCAGCACCGCGCCCACCGGCACCTCACCGAGGGCGGCGCCCTGTGCGGCGAGGGTCAGGGCTTCGCGCATGAAGTCGCGGTCGCGGCTGCGGTCGATGATCGCCGCCGGGCGGATCTGGCGCATCACTTCACCTCAATCGCGGCCATCAGGCCGGTTTCCATGTGGTCGATGACATGGCAGTGGAACATCCACACCCCCGGGTTATCCGCCACCAGCGCCACTTGCGCACGCTCGTTCTTGCCCAGCAGATAGGTGTCGGTGAAATACGGAATGACTTTGTGCCGGTTCGACGCGATCACCTTGAAGCTCATGCCGTGCAGGTGGATCGGGTGCTGGTACTGGGTCATGTTCTTCAATTCGAAAATATAGCTCTGACCCAGTTTCAGGCTGGCAATCGGTCGGTCAGCACAGGTCTTGTCGGTGATGTCCCAGGCCTTGCCGTTGATCTGCCACAGGCTCGGCGGTTTGCCGTTTTCGGTGTTCACCGAGACCGAGCCGACCCATTCGAAATTGAAGTTGAGTTTCTCCGCATTGGCCAGATCCGGCTCGGCCACCGGGTTGGCCGGCAGGGCTTTCGGCCAGTCCGTCGGCGCGTCGGTGTTGGCGACTGAACGTAGCGTACCCAGACGCACCGGGCCGTTACGCAGCGACAACTCTTCACCCGCCGCCGGGGCCTTGATCGCCAGGCAAATGCGCATGCCAGGGCCGAGCCAGTATTCCTTGCCCAATGGTCGTGGCTCGACAGGGTTGCCATCCAGCGCGTAGATTTTCGCTTCGACCCCAGGAATATTGATGCGATAGGTCAGGGTGTTGTCGAGGTTGAGCAAACGCACCCGGGTGATCTGCCCGGCCGGCAGATCAATCACCGGCAACGGCACACCATTGATTGTCGACAGGCGCCCGGCGGTACCGCCACGGGCCGCTTCGCGGGGGATGCTGAACTCGACGAACTGGCCTTGCTCGTCGATGTGCCAGTTCTTCAGGCTCAGGGTTTTCTCGTACTTGAAGCCGGTCGGCTCGCGTTCTTCGATGATCAGCGGCCCGACCAGCCCGCGCCCCAGTTCCTCGCTGCTGCTGACATGCGGGTGATACCAGTAGCTGCCGGCGTCCGGCACGCGGAATTTGTAGTCGAAGTATTCGCCCGGCAATACCGGCAGTTGCGACACATAAGGCACGCCGTCCATTTCCAGCGGCAGGCGGATGCCGTGCCAGTGGATGGTGGTCGCCACCGGCAGGTGATTGATGAAACGCACCCGCAGCCATTCCCCCTGGCGTACACGCAACTCGGTGCCCGGCGCCGACGGGCCGAACGCCCAGGCCTCGGTCTTGTGCCCCGGCACCAGCTCGACGTCGAGCGGCGCGGCGATCAGTTCATAGTCGTGGCCGGCCTCGGCGTCGGCCATCTTGCCCAGCCAGTAACGCGACGCGCCTCCCGCGCCCACGCCAACGACAACAAGACCGGCCAGGCCACCTAGGATTTGGCGACGGGTAAAGGACATGAACTCAACTACCTCACGTATCAGCGACAGACCCCGAGGGATCCGCAAAAAGGCGAATACGATACACCCGCAGTTGAGAAACAGTAAGGGCGACCTGCGGCCGCACGTCTTGTCGGCCTTATGCGCGCAGCCCGGTAATCAGGTGCAGCACGCCGCCCTCAAGCGGCATGACGCCCGACACGCCGGCGACACTCAGGGCCTGACGGTCGACACGGGCCTCGTCGTGCAACGTCACGCGCACCCGGGTCAGCGCCAGCGGTTGCTGCGACTTGAGGTTATCCACACCGCCCAGCGCCGCTACGATCTCGGCGTTCAAGCCGGCAACCGCATCGGCGGTAATGTTTGCCTCGTCCGGTACCAGATCCGGCGTCAGTGCTTTCCAGAATGCCTGCTGCAATTTGTCGAACATGTTCAATTCTCCATAACCGGCGAGGCATCGACTTTCGCCCCATGAAACCGCTGCAAGGCGTCGCGCACGTCGGCGGCGCTTTCCAGATTCGAAACCTGTTCGGCGATGATTCGACAGTCGGCCAGATTCACCTCGCGCACCGCCGACTTGATCGCCGGAATCAACGGCACGCTTACCGAAAGCTCATCCACACCGAGCCCCAGCAGCAACGGCACCGCAAGGCGTTCAGACGCCATGGCGCCGCAGACGCCGACCCATTTGCCGTGGGCATGGGCCGCCTTAACCGTCATGGCAATCAGGCGCAGTACCGAAGGATGAAAGCTGTCCGCCTGGCTGGCCAGACGCGGATGATCGCGATCCATGGCCAGCGTGTATTGGGTGAGATCGTTGGTGCCGATGGAAAAGAAATCCACGTGCGGCGCCAGCACATCGGCCATCAGCGCAGCGGCAGGCACTTCGATCATGATTCCCAGCTTCGGCATATGCGCCAGGCCCAGCACCCGCGTTTCCTGCTCGAGAATCTGCCGCGCCAGCCGTAGCTCGGCCAGATTGCTGACCATCGGCAACATGATGTGCAGACGCGTCAGTTCACAGCAGGCGAGGATTGCGCGCAACTGCTCGCGCAACAGTTGCGGTCGTTCAAGGCACAGTCGAATGCCGCGCAAACCGAGGAATGGATTGGTTTCGCTGTCCATCGGTACATAGGCCAGCGGTTTGTCGCCACCGACATCGAGGGTGCGCACCACCAGATTGTGTGCCGGCCCGATGGTGCGCGCGATGGCGCTGTAGGTGGCCACTTGTTCATCGTGGCTCGGCGCTTGCTGGCGACCCAGGTAGAGAAATTCCGAACGCAGCAGCCCCACGCCACTCGCACCCAGCTCCATGGCCTGGGCGGTTTCGCCCTGCGAGGCAACGTTGGCGGTAACTTCGATGTGCTGACCGTCACGGGTACACGCCGCCTCGCTGGCCTGGGCCAGTTCCTGCTGATGACGCTGGCGCTGGCGCTCATGTCGCGTGCGCAATTGATCAATGGACTCGGCGTCCGGGTGCAACTGCAATTCGCCTTTGTCGGCATCGAGCAGCACCCGCGTGCCGTTGCCGAGCCCGAGCATTTGCAATGGCATGCCACAGATCGCCGGCAAACCGCAGGCTCGCGCGAGGATCGCGACATGGCTGGTGGCGCCGCCGCCAACGGTGGCAAACCCGAGCACCTTGCGCGTATCGAGCCCGGCGGTCTGTGAAGGGGTCAGCTGATCGGCGATCAGAATGGTGTCGTCCGGCAACTCCAGCGTCTGCTCGTGAACACCGAGGATCAGCTTCAGCACGCGCTGGCCGACATCATCCAGATCCGCCGCGCGCTCAGCCAGCAAGGCATTGCCCAGCGAGCGAAACATCGCCGCCGTTGCATCGGTGCTGGTCTTCCAGGCAAACGCCGCGCTTTTGCCCGCGTCGATCAGCGCCCGGGCCTGATCCAGCAGGCTCGGGTCGGCCAGCAATTCCTGATGCGCCTTGAAGATCTCCGCCTGCGCCAGGCCGCTGGCGGTGTCGCGCAGATGTTGCAGGGCCATGTCGGCTTCGATCAGGGCTTGGCTCAACGCCTCAAGCTCGATTGGCGGCTCGGCGCCAAACTCGTTGACCAGAAGCGACGCTTCGACGATCTGCATGACTTGTCCCAACGCCGAACCGGGCGAGGCGCAGACACCGCGCAGGATGTTCGGCATTGCTGCTGCGTCGGCTTCGACCGGTGCAGGCGCTGTCACCGCTTCGCCGCAGCCTTCGTTCAGCAAGCGTGTCAGCGCTGCGACCGCTGCTTCGGCATCTTCACCTTCGGCGCTGACCTGCACGCTGTCGCCATGGGCCGTCTGCAACGCCATGATTGCCACCAGGGATTTGCCGTTGGCTTGCGCTTGCAGCTTGTGCAGATGGATGGTCGCTGAAAATCCCTTGGCCGCTTGAGCGAATACTGCCGCCGGCCGAGCGTGCAGACCGTTGGGATTGGGCAGGTTGATCGGCTGCGAGAACACCGCATCGCCCGGCACCGGCGCTGAATGTTCGCCAACGGCTGCGCCGACCACGACGTCCAGCACTGGCTGGCCTACCTCGACCAACCCGATTGAGCCAACGAGTGAAGCGAACGGCTCGCCGCTGACCACCAGCATCAAGGTCAACAAACTGCGCGCGTGCAGGGCAATGTAGTCAGCATCGAAGTCGATCAGCGCCTGCCCTGCTTCGACCCGCTGCCCCGCTTCAACGCGGCGGGTGAATCCTTCGCCGGCGAGATTCACCGTGTCCAGGCCGATGTGCATCAACACCTGCACACCCGCGTCACTGGTGATGGTGAGCGCGTGCCCGCTAGTCTGCACATCGCTGACCACACCGGCCAACGGTGCGCAGAGCGTTGACGAAGTCGGATCGATGCACAAACCGTCGCCGATGATCCGCCCGGCAAACACCGGGTCGGGCACCTGGTCCAGCGCCATCAGCACGCCGGATAAAGGAGCCAGCAGCTGCAATTGTTGGGGTGTGGCCATGACATCACCTGAGCTTGTATTCATTGAATGAGCGGTCGCAGCCGCTTTGCTTATTTCCACCAGTATTCAACCTGCAAGCCGACATTGGCGCCGTGCCGCGCGTTGCCGAAGGCGCCCGTGTCGGAGAGTGCCGAGCCTTTGGCCAACAGGTTGGCGGCACGCTTGGCTGCCTGGTTCCAGCTGGCATAGGTGTAATACAGACGCACCTCGGGCCGCGCCCAGAATTCCGGGCCTTTGGGTGACCAGGTCGGCGCGAAGGTGAACTTGCTCAGCTTGCGCGTGCCGTCCGCCGCCTCGACCTGATCGTGCCCCAGTTCGGTCACCAGTTTGAACTGCTCGCTCAGCGCATAGGCCGGGCGCACGCCGAGTGACAGCCAGTTCTGGCCGGCGCCGCCCTGACGAATATCCTTCTGATACACCGCCTGGAATTGTCCGCCAAAACGTGGCGTCAGTTGCCAATCGAAGAACTCGACGATGCGATAGCTCTTGTTGCGGTCATCAAGCCTGACGTTACCGGTATAGCCCAATCCGGTGCCCGGCCCTTCGCCGTATTGCAGCGCCAGTTTGTTCTTGCCACCGAAAAAGTCCTGCTGCACATGCTGGGTGGTGATCGCCCAGCCACGGTGGGCATCGCGGCTGTCGGGCTTGTCGATGTAACTCAGGCCGAACTCCAGTTCACCGCCCGGGTTACTGTTGAAACCGCCGACATTGAAGTCATGGCGGTTGATGTAATCCTTTTGGTAAAGGTTGTCCTTGCGTGAAAAGGCGTAGCTGTATTTCAAGCCATCGAGCAACACATCTTCAATGCCTGCACCGGTGGCGCTCTGGTTCCAGTAATAGAAATCGGAAATATGGATGTCGTTACGTTTGTAGTAACGCCGCCCTGCCCACAGCGAGCCGCCGTTGAGCGCAGGCATCGCCGACCATTGCGCATACGCCTGCGGCAAACGAATCGAGCCGTTGTCTTCCTTGAACGTCAGGCTGCGGTCGTAGCGGTTATACAGCGAGGCCATGCCGTCGACGCTCAGCACCGAGCCGTCGTCGAGGGTGTACAGATCCTGGCGCAGCTCGAGCTCACCGTACTGCTCGCACTCGTTACCGAGGCGATATTTGGTCTGCGCGCCGGGTAACTGGAAACACGACTGGCTGCTGCTGTTGACCGATGTACCGACCCCGCTGCGCAGATAGCCGCCGAACTCCAGCGCATGTGATGACGTCGGCATTGCCAGACAAATCCCCACGACTGCCAGACTGTAATTTATGGTTGCTCTCATATATGCCACCCGTTGTTTTTATTGTGTGGTTGCAGGAATTCAGCGCGCACAAATCCCCCGCGCAGCGTTCTGCGTGTTTTTTCAGAAGTTGTTATTCAGTTAAAAAATCAGGGGTCGGTCAGGTGCAGCACGAAGGATTCGTAAGGTCGCAACTGCAGCAAACTCGAGCGTTGCGGGCAGTCCGGGTAATTGCTGATCAACAGGCGCTGCTTCTGGGCTTCGTCGAGCAGCGCCGGTAGTTCGACCTCACAGGCGGTGCCATAGAAATTGTTCACCACTAACAAGCGTTCCCCCGTCCCCTCGCGCAGGTACGCCCAGACCTGTGGATGCTCAGGCAACAACTGGCGATAGATGCCATCGGAGATCAACGCTTCAGTGCGGCGTAAAGCGATCAGGCGCCGATAGTGATGCAGCACCGATTCCGGGTCGTGCAGTTGATGCGCGACATTGATCTGTGCAGCATTGGCCGGCACACCGATCCATGGTTCGCTGCGCGTGAAGCCGGCGTTGTGCCCGGCGTGCCAGTGCATCGGCGTGCGCCCGTTGTCGCGGGACTTCTGCATGATCGCCGCCATGTTGTCGAGGTCGCTGGTGCCGGCTTCACGCTTGAGGCGAAAGATGTTCAGGGTCTCGACATCGCGGTACTGCTCGATGCTCTCGAACCCCGGATTGGTCATGCCCAATTCTTCGCCCTGATAGACGAAGGGCGTGCCCTGCAGAAAGTGCAGCGCCGTGCCGAGCATCTTCGCCGACAGCTCGCGGTATTCGCCGTCATTGCCGAACCGCGAGACCACGCGTGGCTGATCGTGGTTACACCAGAACAGCGCATTCCAGCCGCCACCCGCCTGCATGCCGGTCTGCCAGTCGGACAGGATCTGCTTGAGCTGAAGGAAATCGAAATCGGCGCGCACCCATTTTTGCAGGTTGGGGTAGTCGACCTTCAAGTGATGAAAGTTGAAGGTCATCGACAGCTCTTTCGACTGCGGATTGGAGTAACGAATGCAGTGTTCGAGGCGGGTCGAAGACATTTCCCCGACGTTGATCAGCTCATGCCCTTCAAAGACCTCGCGGTGCATTTCCTGCAAGTACGCATGCACGTTAGGCCCATCGGTGTAGAAGCGCCGACCATCGCTGTCGTCCTCGGGGAAGTCCGCCGGTTTCGAGATCAGGTTGATCACGTCCAGACGAAAGCCACCGACACCCTTGTCGCGCCAGAAACGCATCATCTTGAACACTTCGTCGCGGACCTTGGGGTTGTCCCAATTGAGGTCGGCCTGGGTGTGGTCGAACAGGTGCAGGTAATACTGGCCGGTCTGCGCTTCGTATTCCCAGGCCGAGCCGCCGAACTTGGATTCCCAGTTGTTCGGCTGGTCGCGCCAGATGTAGAAGTCACGGTAAGGGTTGTCGAGGCTGCTGCGCGCCTGCTGGAACCAGGCATGCTCGATCGAGGTGTGGTTGACCACGATGTCGAGCATCAACTTGATCCCGCGTTTGCCCGCTTCGGCGATCAGCAGTTCACAGTCGGCCATGCTGCCGTAGCTCGGATCGACCGCGTAGTAGTCGCTGATGTCGTAGCCGTTATCGCGCTGCGGCGAGCGCAGGAACGGCGTGATCCACAGGTAATCGACTCCCAGCCATTGCAGATAATCGAGCTTGGCGACGATGCCGAGCAGATCGCCAGTGGCGTTGCCGGCATGGCTGTGGAAGCTCTTCGGGTAGATCTGGTAGATCACCGAACGTTGCCAGTCTTGCATGGCGGATTTCCTCTTGAATTTTGGAGCCGTGCAGGAGCTGCCGACGGCGGCGATTTTTTGATTTTGAAAGGCAAGATCAAAAGATCGCAGCCTCCGGCAGCTCCTACAGTTTGATTTCAGGCAACCCGGTAACCCGGACGGACGATCTTCATGCTCAGCACGCAGGTCAGGGCAAACGGCACGAGCATGGCGATCAGCATCCCGATGACGAACATCGGGATGAACTGCGGAACGATCGAGATGAAACCGGGCAGGCCACCGACGCCGATGGCCGAGGCCTGGATCTTGTTCAGCGAGAGGAACATGCAACCCAGCGCCGAACCGGCCAACGCGGCGTAAAACGGGAATTTGTAGCGCAGGTTGACGCCGAACATCGCCGGCTCGGTGATGCCGAAATACGCAGAAATCGCCGAGGTCGAGGCCATGCTCTTGTCCCGCGCATTGCGCGTCATCCAGAACACCGCCAGGGCCGCACTGCCCTGCGCCAGATTGGACATGACAATCATCGGCCAGATGAAGGTGCCGCCCTGGCTCGAAATCAATTGCAGGTCCACGGCGAGGAACATGTGGTGCATGCCGGTGATCACCAGGGGTGCATACAACAGGCCGAAAATCAGACCGCCCACCAGCGGCGCCAGATCGAACAGCATCACCAGCCCTTCGGTGATGTAGATGCCGATATGCCGGGTCACCGGGCCGATGATCGCCAACGCCAGCACGCCAGTGACAACGATGGTGGTGATCGGTACCACCAGCAACTGCACTGCGTTGGGCACGCGTGCGCGCAGCCATTTTTCGATCACGCTCATTACGTACGCCGCCAGCAGGATCGGCAGGATCTGCCCTTGGTAACCGACCTTTTCCACCTGGAACAGGCCGAGGATGTCGAAGTACGGCAGTTGCTGCCCATCCAGCCCGGCCACGGCCTTGCCGTAATTCCAGGCGTTGAGCAGGTCCGGGTGCACCAGCATCAGACCGAGGACGATGCCGAGTATTTCGCTGCCGCCGAAACGCTTGGCTGCCGACCAGCCCACCAGCGCCGGAAGGAACACGAACGAGGTGTTGGCCATCAGATTGATCAGGCTCCACAACCCGTCGAGGTTCGGATAGGCATCAAGCAGGGTCTGGCCGTCGATGAACATGCCCTTGGCGCCGAGCAGGTTGTTGATGCCCATCAACAGGCCGGCAATGATCAGCGCCGGCAGGATCGGCATGAACACATCGGAAAACACCCGCACCAGCCGCTGCATGGCGTTTATCTTCTCGGCGCTTTTCTGTTTAACGTCGGCGATGGTCGATGCCGCAAGGCCAGTCTGCTGGCGCAGTTCGGCATAAACCTTTTCAACATCACCCGGGCCGATGACCACTTGATACAACCCGCCGGTGAAGAACGAACCCTTGACCAGATCGACGCCATTGAGCGCGGCCACATTCACCAGCGCGGGGTTCTTCAGCGCCAGGCGCAAACGCGTGACGCAATGCGCCGCCTGCTCGATGTTGTCACGGCCACCGAGGCTTTCCAGCAGCTCCTTGGCGATGTTCGGATAGTCATGGCTCATGCTTGTTCTTCCGTCGTGGATTGTTGTTATTGGCAGCACGCCGAACGAAAAATACTCGTCTGTACGAGTTAATGCAACAACTCGTCTGTACGAGTTTGCATCCGTGGATGAACGTCAGAAAAACGCGGATTCTTCCTACTCTGACCTAAGATGTTTTCCTTCGTCCGCATGGACAAACCCCTACCCTGCCCTTAAGGTTCGGGGTTTTGAGCACCGTCGGCACAGAGTCCAGCCATGAGCAAGTACAACCAGATCTACAGCGATTTGCTTGCCAGTATCACCACCCAGCGCCTGGAGCGCGGCGCCCGGCTGCCTTCCGAAACCGAACTGATGGACACCTATCAGGCCAGCCGTGGCACGGTGCGCAAGGCCATCGACCAGTTGCAGGAGCGCGGTTTCGCTCAGAAGATTCACGGCAAAGGCGCGTTCGTGCTGTCGACCAACCCGATCGAATTCCAGCTCGGCGGCATCGTCAGTTTTCAGGAGACCCACCCGCGACTGGGCAACGACGTCAGCACCGAAGTGGTCGAGATGTGTCAGGTGCCGCTTGAAGGTGCATTGCTTGAACATATCAATGCCGAACCCGGCAGCCCGATCACCCGGATCAAGCGGGTACGGCGCATCGACGGCAAACGCGTCATCCTCGACATCAACCACTTCGTCAGCGACGTGATCCCCGACCTGTCAGCAGACATCGCCGAACATTCGATCTACGCCCACATAGAACAGACCCTGCAACTGCAGATCGCCTACGCCCAGCGCACCATCGAAGCCGTACCGTCCAGCAAGGACGACCAACAACACCTGGACCTCGACGGCCAGAGCCATGTCATCGTGGTCAGCAACCAGACCTTCCTGCAGGACGGCCGCCAGTTCGAGTACACCGAATCGCGGCATACGCTGGACAAGTTCTATTTTTCGGATGTGGCGCGGCGCTGACGTTCGCCAACAGGCGAGCCCATTTCAAAATATGTGATTCGCTGACAAGCCGCGATGACCTCCGGTAGTATGCCGCCGTGGCTATGGAACACCTTCCTTCTATCCTCCATGAACTAGGGGTTCCGCTCTCCACACCGCGCCTGCTTATTGCAGGCGTTTTCGTATCGATTGCACAGGTGAGCTTCAGCTCACTGGAAACGGCGACCAAGGAAGAAATCATGATGAATCAGGAGCTGTTCCTGCGGCGCCGTACAAAACTTCACGTCCCTGCCGGCTCTGGCGGAGCCACACGCGCGCAGGTCGCATCAGCGGTCAAAGAAGTCGCGGCGTTTCGATATGTACTCTCTGAACCGCTGATCGAGCGAATCGGCATGCTCTCTGCGGTCGAACTCAAGAATTGGCTGCGTGAAGTCATTCGAGTCCTGCGGCGTCGCAGCGGTGCTCATGTACATCACCGACCGTTTTATCCTGACTTCCCCCATCAGGTCCTCGAAGCGACAGAGGCGGAGTTGTATCTCAACGCCGTCATTCACTACCACACACTTCGGCGCCTGCCACCCAGCGAACAGGTTCGGCCAGCCATGCTTGAAGGCAACTTCATCCATTGGGTTATCGAACCCGGAAGTGTCAGCGAGTTCGAGGCATTGCTGGAGCCGCTGGTCTCATCGCGCACCTCGCTGTCCGAAGAGGAAGCCGCGGATGTCACTTGGTTTATCCGAACTTACAGAAACGACGTGTTCCGTCTGCTGCCCGATACCATCCCGTTCCGCGAGATTCGCGCGCTGGTCGGCGGCGCGCTGATCCTGCATATCGGTGACGATGCCCGGATCGAGGAATTCCTTGAGCAAAATGTCGAAACGGCAACGGACGTGCTACGCGTGGCGATCGCACTGCATGGTGGAGACGTGTCGCTGGCGACAGCGCAGACGCGCTTTCGCAAACTGAAACGTTCGATGCGGCGCAAGCTGTTGCGCCTGCTCGACCGCACGCCCAACGCTACGGAAGATGTGATGCGCCAGGCCGAACGCTGGAAACGCCTGGCCGAAGTCCTGCATCCAGGCGATTACGCTGAGAAGTATCCGCGAGCATTTGCGGCCATCACCGCAGCGCGACGCAATGATCCGCCGGCCTCGTTCGGGTCGCGTGTCGAAACCATGCTTGCCCAACGCCAGATCGCCGCGCTTACGCCGGTGCTGCAGGATCGTCCCGGAGAATTCGCGCGCCGTCTGGACGTGATGTTACGGCGTGCCACAGAACCGGACGCGGTGCTCGACGCCTTTGCGGCTGTCGCGGCGCAAGTGTCCTCACCTGTGCTGCTGCAATTGCTGGCCCAGGTAAATGCCCCGCGCCCCCTGCCCTTGCGGGCGTTCACACCTAAAGGAGCACTGGCGAAAGTCTTCGGTACTGCTGATCGTCGAGAGTCGATCGCACCGCAGGTATTGGCACGTGCCGCACAGATTTGCGAGAACGCCCTGATCGCGCGTTTCACGTTGCTGCCACCACTGGGGCGTTGTTTCATCGATCCGGCGTTGCGCGAATACCGGGTGCCACTGGCACAGCGCGCCGCAGCGAAGTCGCTGCGAACACTGGTACGCGGCAGTCGGTTGCCAATGCCGGACACGCGATTCATTCGCCTGTTCCTGTGGTGGAAGAATGGTCGTGACCGCACGGACATCGACTTGTCCGCCGCCTTCTTCGACACCGACTTCGTCTTCAAAGAAGCGATCGCCTATTACAACCTCAAAGGTTATGGCGGTTACCACAGCGGCGACATCGTCGACGCGCCCAACGGCGCCTCCGAATTCATCGACCTCGACATTGATGTTCTCGTCAAAAAAGGCGTCCGCTATGTCGTCACGTCCCTCAATTCGTTTACCTGGCAGCCATATTGCGACCTTCCTGAGTGCTTCGCGGGCTGGATGGCCCGTGCCGACGCTGCATCGGGGGAAGTGTTCGAGCCTCGCTCCGTGGTTGACCGCATCGATATCGCCTCCGACACGTGTATCTGTCTGCCCTTCGTGATGGACCTGCAGGAACGACGCATGATCTGGGCCGATCTGGGTCTTACTTCATCGCCCCGCTGGAATAACGTCGATAACAACCTCAGCGGGGTATCGCTGATGCTGCGCGCCTTGGTGCATACACCACGGCCGGATCTGCACACGCTTTTCGATTTGCATGTGCGGGCACGCGGCGAACGAGTGGCCTCTGCAGACCAAGCGCAGACGGTGTTCGCGCCTCAGCAAGGGGTGACGCCGTTCGATACCGATCTTATTCGATCTCAATATCTTTGATATCTGCGACAGAATTCGCGCATCTTCAATAGCGCAATATGCGGTAACTGGATAGCACCCTCCCCTCAAGCACATTGTTCATCCTCGACCTTTGTGTCTCAAGGATGAACACCCCATGACCGCTCCCGAACGCCGTCTGCTACCAAACGCAGCGGACAAGACTGTCCTCAAAGCCATCGCTGCAACCATCGTGAGGACCTGCCCGAGCCTGTTGGATGCGGCCCGGCAAGTCGCCAATGAACTGCTGGCGAACAAACATCTGTCCGCACTCGATCCTGACAAAGTCTATTTCCATCGTTTCAAAACGGCACAGAGCAACATGCTGAGCTTTACCGGTTGGGAACATGCGCTGGAAAAGCCTTACGAAACGCTCACCCTCACGCAGTTGGTGATCCATCGCTTTCGCGCGACCGATCAAGACAACGCAGACCTGCTCGGCCTTTACTGCGGCTTCTATTCGGATGGTCCACAAGCGGAGAACTTCAATCAGAGCAATGAAGTCCGATTGCTTGGCAGCGATGTGCTGAAAGCGTTCTGGGAAGTTGACTTCAGCACGCGCTATATCGGGCAATTGACGAAGTTCTGGCAAACCTCTGCGGATGATTTCCGTGCCTTGGCCAAGTGCAATTTCCTCAGTCAGGCGGTGCAGGCGTTGCAGCAGGGTGACCTGGATGGCGCTGATTTTCAGCGCGTCGTTGATTCGGTAATCGGCCCAATTACCTGGCCTGTCACTCTGCAAATGCTGCGCGCGACCTACCCGGTCGGCACCGCAGTACGCGCGCTGGATCTGGATGGTCACGTCGCCACCAGTGTGCTGCGCCTTGTGGAGGACAGTGGCCGGCAGACCCTTTACCTGCCAGGCGAAGCCCAGGCCTTTCGCTTGATGGAAAGTGAAGCGGATCTGCACTGGTGGCTGCTTGAGCAGATGCATTCAGACGCCAGACGCACGGGATTTCTCAAGCATTTCCCGCTGGCTGACAGCAATCGCATCACCGAGAATCTCACCGACCTGATGAATCGCCTGGTGAGTACCTGGGGCCACAGCGATCACCGCATGGTCAACCGCAGCAACGTTGCGATCACGGGTGACGCGTTCACCTGGACAAGCGAGTCGACACACAGCCGCATGATTGCCGAGGCGCATCTGGTACTGACTTCCAACAGTGAGCTGCGCAAAAAACTCTGGATAGGTTATTTGAGTGCCGGCCTGAAAGTATTCGGCCCGATGGCGGCAGTGGGCTGGCCTGTGGCGTTACCGTTGATTGGCGCCGGCATCGCCAACATGGGCCTGAATATTGATCAGGCCATCAACAGCACTACAGCCACCGAGCGCAGGGCTGGCGTCGTCGGCGCAGTGTTCAATAGCATCGAAATTCTCTTCGATGTCCCGTTTCTGATTGGCACTGGTGCGCAACTGGAGGTGGGTCCGCAGGTCGAGTTCGCCGAAGCTGAAGAAATGCTCGGGCTGATCGAGTTGACGTCGGCTGACACGCCCTTTTTGCCGCCTGTGGAACCACCGCCCGTCACGGCGATTGCAGAGGAGACTGATGAACTGACAAATGAAATTGCCAGCGAATCGACATTCGTCACTTCCACCGAGCACTTGAGCATGGCTGCCGCACGGCGAGGTACGTCCTTCCCAGAGATTCCTGCCAGGTACCGATGCAACGAGTTACTCGCACAACGTTCCATGGAGGCAACCCCGGGAAAATATGAGGGCATTTATCGCCTGGCCAAAGAGCCAGGCTATGCCATCGAAATGGCTGGCAACGCGTACTACGTGCGCTATTTTGCGGCATCCGCAGAACGTGGAAACTGGGCCATCATCAATCCCGAGCGACCCAATCAATTCGCTTATTCGTTGCCGGTACGCTTTGGTAATGGCGGCAAGTGGGAACGCATGCCGGCGCTGCGTCTGCGCGGCGGCGGCCAGTGCGTGGGCAAGGCATGTGTGCTGGACGTTGAACTGACTTCGACCCCGCCGCCAACTACGCCCTCGGCTGAGCTGCCAGTGGTTGAACCTGTTTCACCGGTCGCGTTTCCGCTACGTCTGGTTACTCCCCTCGACGATACCGTCGGGATGGACATGGCGAAAATGAAAAGATGGGCAATGAACCTGCCCGAGACTTTTGCGGAGGCGCCCGGCGCAAATCGTAACGACCAATCAACCGCCGATGTGTATGCGGCCTACTTTCGCGACAGACGCACGGTGCTGCTGAACGAGGCCAAAGAGTTTTATTCGGAACTGCAATGGACCAATCTGCCCGCCCGCCCGGCGATTCCGCTAATCGATCAAGAGATGCCAACAGAAACGCTGATTGATCGCATCTTCGCCAATACCAATGGGCTGGTTGTCGGTGAAACCCTCGATCGCATCGCCAGCATGCGTTTCATGATCGAAAACATGCCTGCGTTCGCCCGGCATATCAAAACCCTGTACGTCCGTGACTTGCTGAGTGATTTTGCCCAGGCAGATCTCAATGAATTCCATATATCGGGAGAAATGACTGAAGATCTTCGAACTTACCTGTCCAGTCTGGGGACCGACCCTGATGAACGATTCAACATCCTGGAGCTGATCAAAGCGGCCCAAGCCAATGGCATCCGGACTCACGGCCTTGACGCCGCGCACAGTTACAAACTTCAGATACCGCTCACTTCTATCGAAGAGCAGATGATCCACGCCCGCCTCACCTCACAAATCATGTGGGGTGACGATCTGCTCAACAGACCAGGCAAATGGGTGGCGCTGGTCGATGCCACGAACACCAACACCTTCCGAAATTTGCCCGGCGTCAGCGAACTCAGGGGCGGCATTGGTTTACGGATTGAAGAAGTCTCGCCCAACGAAGTGGCGGGCGTCAGTATTGATCCAGGTCTGGAAATCGCTCGCGGCCCGTTTGATAACGGCGCATCGACGCGCAATTCATTCGACGTGCTTTTTGCCGACCTGAGATTGCAGGTGGACGCACCTTCGCCACAATGGACCGCGCCGATACAGGAAAGGCTTCTGCATCGCAACGGCATGTTTCTGATTGAGAAAACCGAGAACAACGCATTCACGCTGGTGCGTCGCAACAGCGCCAGCACCATTGTTCGAACAACGGTAAATCGTGGACCGGACGGCCAGTTCTACATCTGGGCTCAAGCGATGCCTCGTATCAACGGCATCATGTTTCGCGACATCGCCGCGCTGGCCCAGCGCCTGATTGAGATCGGCCTGACCCTGCAAAGTCGCCTGCCGACCTGACTTTTTCGAAACCAGGAAACGAAAAACCCTTGGCTTGGAGCCAAGGTTTTTTTGTTAGCCAACCGCTGCGGTATTACTCCCGCGCAATTAGCAAATGAAGACCCATTATAAAAAACAGTGCAATTGCCTGATCAGACTACGGCGAATCGAGCCAGCGAGCACGAACGGCGCTCCTAGTGAGAAGCCTGACTTTGAGAAGCCCTGAAGCAGGAGTAAAGAATGTCTGCGAAATCATGCTCGTTGATCTCGCCGGTAACCAAATCCCTGACGGCATCAGCCAGCAGATCGTTGTCCAGGGTTATTTCATAATCATTGAGCGAGAGATATTCCAAGCCGACGGCAAGCCCGGTGCGCTTGTTGGCATCAGGCAATGCATGGCCCTGCGCGATGCTGGCAGTGTATTTGGCAGCAATTTCAAATACATCGTCGAGGCCGTTATAGGCTATCGCATTGTCGATTCTGGCGAGCGCGCCTTGCAAGATCGGAATATTCACCCGCCCTTTCATGCCGGGCTCGGTAGTCAAGATCTGAGTGTTTATTTCAATGACTCGCTCAAATGGAAAGTGGATCAATTCCATTACATGTCAGCCAGCTTCTTAAAAGTCTTCTGGTGAGTTCTGAGAACCAGTTTCGTTTCTGAGTAAACGATCTGCTTACCCTGGTCGCCTCCCAAGTCCAGCTTCTTGGTGGCTTTGATTTTTGGCCTCTCTACTATGGATACTCCATAGGTGTTCAGCTTGTGATTCATCGATTTTTACCCCAGACGAGTTGATCAATTTCTGCTCATAAAGTAGCACAGTCGAAAGACTGGCACACCGAGGCATCTTCGACGTGGTGCTCCGGTAGCCAGCGGCATCGTCGCTACGCCAGCGCCCATTCAGCACAAGCATTGGTGACAGAAAAACACTTCAAGTGGTTGTGCGCCGACCACCCAACGGCAAATACAAAAAAGCCCGCAACTCAGCGGGCTTCTTTGTCAGTCAGTACAGGCCCTCAGGCGCAGAATCACTCCCACTCAATCGTCGCCGGCGGCTTGCTCGACACGTCGTAAGTAACGCGCGAGATGCCTTCGATTTCGTTGATGATGCGGCCGGAAACGGTTTCCAGCAGTTCGTAAGGCAGGTGCGCCCAACGTGCGGTCATGAAGTCGATGGTTTCCACGGCACGCAGGGCCACGACCCAGGCGTAACGGCGGCCATCACCGACCACGCCGACCGATTTGACTGGCTGGAATACTACGAACGCCTGGCTGACCTTGTGGTACCAGTCGGCCTTGCGCAGTTCTTCGATGAAGATGTGGTCGGCGCGACGCAGCAGGTCGGCGTATTCCTTTTTCACTTCACCGAGGATGCGCACGCCCAGGCCCGGGCCCGGGAACGGGTGACGGTAGACCATGTCGTACGGCAGGCCGAGTTCCAGGCCCAGACGACGGACTTCGTCCTTGAACAGTTCGCGCAGGGGCTCGACCAGTTTCAGGTTCATTTCTTCCGGCAGGCCGCCCACGTTGTGGTGCGACTTGATCACGTGGGCCTTGCCGCTTTTCGCGCCAGCCGACTCGATCACGTCCGGGTAGATGGTGCCCTGAGCGAGGTACTTGATGTTGTCCAGCTTGCAGGATTCGGCATCGAACACGTCGATGAAGGTGCGGCCGATGATCTTGCGCTTCTTCTCCGGGTCGGCTTCGCCGGCCAGGTTGTTGAGGAACTGCTCCTCAGCGTTGGCGCGGATCACCTTGACGCCCATGTTCTCGGCGAACATGGCCATCACTTGCTCGCCTTCGTGCAGACGCAGCAGGCCGTTGTCGACGAAGACGCAGGTCAGCTGATCGCCGATGGCCTTGTGCAGCAGCGCGGCAACCACCGAGGAGTCAACGCCGCCGGACAGGCCCAGCAGCACGTTGTCGGTGCCGACCTGGGCGCGGATGTTGGCGATGGCGTCTTCAGCGATCTTCGACGGCGTCCACAGGGCTTCACAGCCGCAGATGTCGAGCACGAAGCGCGACAGGATGCGACCGCCCTGCTTGGTGTGGGTCACTTCCGGGTGGAACTGCACGCCGTAGTAAGCGCGGTCGTCGTTGAACATACCGGCGATCGGGCAGCTCGGGGTGCTGGCGAGGATGTGGAAGTCTTCCGGCATCCTGGTGACTTTGTCACCGTGGCTCATCCACACGTCGAGGCCGAACAGGCCGTCGGCGTCGATGTGGTCTTCGATGCCGTCGAGCAGGCGACTCTTGCCGACCACGTCAACGCGGGCGTAACCGAACTCACGCAGTTCGGAACCTTCCACCTTGCCGCCCAGTTGCTCGGCCATGGTCTGCATGCCATAGCAGATGCCGAATACCGGAACGCCCAGATCGAACACCGCCTGCGGGCAGCGCGGGCTGTTGGCTTCGTGCACGGACTCGGGGCCGCCGGCGAGGATGACGCCTTTAGGGGCGAATTCGCGGATCGCATCTTCGTCCATGTCGAACGGGTGCAGTTCGCAGTACACGCCGATCTCGCGCACGCGGCGGGCAATCAGCTGGGTGTATTGCGAACCGAAGTCGAGGATCAGGATGCGGTGAGCGTGAATGTCGAGGGCCATGACTCATTCTCATGTAGTGAATCAGAAACAACTCGGGGCTGAATGAACAGCCCCGGTGATTTAACGTTTTGCTGGAAGCCTCAACCTACGCGGTAGTTTGGCGCTTCCTTGGTGATCTGCACGTCGTGAACGTGGGACTCGGCCATGCCGGCACCGGTGATCCGCACGAACTCGGGCTTGGTGCGCATTTCTTCGATGTTGGCGCTGCCGGTGTAACCCATCGAGGAACGCAGACCGCCCATCAACTGGTGAATGATCGCGCTCAGGGTGCCTTTGTACGGCACACGGCCTTCGATGCCTTCCGGAACCAGTTTCTCGGCGCCTGCCGAGGAGTCCTGGAAGTAACGGTCGGACGAGCCTTGAGCCTGGGACATGGCGCCCAGCGAACCCATGCCGCGATAAGCCTTGTACGAACGACCCTGGAACAGTTCGATCTCGCCCGGGGCTTCTTCGGTACCGGCGAACATCGAGCCCATCATCACGCAGGACGCACCGGCCACGATGGCCTTGGACAGGTCACCGGAGAAACGGATACCGCCGTCGGCGATCAACGGCACGCCGGTGCCTTCAAGGGCGGCGGCGACGTTGGCGATGGCGCTGATTTGCGGCACGCCGACACCGGCGACGATACGGGTGGTGCAGATCGAGCCAGGGCCGATACCGACCTTGACTGCGTCAGCGCCGGCTTCGGCCAATGCCTTGGCGGCAGCGCCGGTGGCGATGTTGCCGCCGATCACCTGCACTTCAGGGAAGTTCTCTTTGACCCAGCGTACGCGGTCGATCACGCCTTTGGAGTGACCGTGTGCGGTGTCGACCACCACCACGTCCACGCCGGCGTTGACCAGTGCGGTCACGCGATCGCCGGTGTCTTTACCGGTGCCGACCGCAGCGCCAACGCGCAGACGACCTTGATCGTCCTTGCTGGCCAGCGGATAGGCTTTGGCTTTTTCGATGTCGTTGACGGTCATCATGCCTTTGAGGGCGAATTTGTCGTCGACGATCAGCACGCGCTCGATGCGGTGCTTGTGCAGCAGTTCACGCACGTCGTTCTTGTCGGCACCTTCCTTGACCGTGACCAGACGCTCTTTAGGCGTCATCACTTCGCGGACAGTGGCTTCCAGACGGTTTTCGAAACGTACGTCGCGGGAGGTGACGATGCCGACCAGGTCGCCATCGTGCAGGACCGGAACGCCGGAAATGTTGTGCAGACGGGTCAGTTCGAACAGATCACGCACCGTGGCATCGGCCTCGATGGTGATGGGATCCTTGACCACACCGGCTTCGAACTTCTTGACCTTGCGCACTTCGGCAGCTTGCTGCTCGATGGTCATGTTCTTGTGGATAATGCCGATGCCACCTTCCTGAGCCATGGCGATTGCCAGACGGGCTTCAGTAACGGTGTCCATGGCGGCAGAAACCAGAGGAATATTCAGTTCGATGCCACGGGTAAGACGGGTCTTGAGACTGACTTCGTTGGGAAGCACCTCGGAATAACCGGGCACTAGGAGAATGTCGTCGAATGTCAGAGCTTCTTGGCTGATACGCAGCATCGCGGGGGCTCCCGAGCGGGAAAATGGAAGCGCGCCATTATAGTCAGACACCCCCTGCTGTTCAATGTAAAACTCAGCCTAATTGAAAGATGGAAAAGCCCGGCCCTACAGCTCCACCTTGACCCAAGAGACAGGTTGATCGAGCCAATCGGCGAACTCGTCGATAAAGCTCTGCTTGAACCCCGCCTCCAGCCAATTATTGAAAATGAAACCGAGGTTGGAAAACGCGCACTCCTGCAAAAACAGGAAGCCGTTGATGTCGTCCTCATGCCCGCATTCGGGGCAGGTGAAATTGTCGGTGCGACCTGGAAACCAGTCTTCAAGACTTTCGAACAGCGCCTCACCCACTTCGCGGCGGCACTCGGCGCAACCAGCCTCCTCGAGAAAACCTTTGGCCGGGGTGTAGATGCAGCGCTTGGTGACGATCTCCAGGCCGTTGATCGGTTCGCCGAACGGCAGCGCTTCGGGGTACAGCACCACAGCGCGAGCACCGTCGGCGATGGCGTGGGCCATGCGGTTGCCGGCCCGGCCGCAGGTGGTCAATTGTTCTTCGATGATGTTCTTGCGCACCAGCCAGCGCACGATCGCCCGCGCCCGGGGCTCGTGCACCGGCAGGGTGGAGATTTTCGGGACGATGATGCTTTGCGAGTTCATGGGAAATCCTGCGGTGTGACTTCTGACGACTTCGCGAGCAAGCTCGCTCCCACAGAGATTGCATGCCAATGTGGTAGCGAGCTTGCTCGCGAAGAGGCCCTGAAGGCCGGCAGCTTAATCCCTGAAGAAATCCGGTCAAGTGCTGAAATAGCGCACGATCAACGCGATGCCGCTGGCCAGCACCAGCCACGTGACCAGGCGCACAAACGCCTCGCGCGACAATCTCATGGTCAAGCGCCGGCCGATCCACAAGCCCAGCGCCATCGCCGGCAACAGACACAGCGCCAGCATCAATAAGGGTAGCTCGGCATACACACCGGCGATGACAAACAGACTCAAGCGCACCACGGTGCTGCAACTGATCAACGCACTTTGCGTGGCCCGCGCCGCGTCCTTGGGCAGGCGGCTATTCAGATAGATCGCGTAAAGAAAGCCGCCACTGCCAAACAACGCGCCGAACAACCCGCCCACTGTGCCCATCGGCACCGCCCACGCTGCCGACAACTGTGCCGGCCGCGCTTTCACCCACAGGCTGTAAACCGCATAGGCGCTGATAAACAGCCCCATCAACAGCAGTAACAGATCGGATTTCAGATTCAGCAGGAAGATCACCCCCAACGTGCAGCCGATCGCCATGCACGGCAGCAGCCTGAGCAATTCCGGCTTGGCGACGTCGCGCCGCGAGGGCAGCAGATTGCCGAATGCCGCGACGAAATCCAGCAGCACCAGCAGCGGCACGATTTTCGACAGTGGCATGAACAGGATCAGCATCGGCCCTGCGACCAGCGCCGTGCCGAAACCGGCGATGCCGAATACGATGTAGGCCAAGGCAATGGCCACCCCGATGACCGCCCAACCGCCCGCGCCCCACGACCACGTCCCCAACAGCTCCATCATGCTCATCGTCCGCATGCTTTATAAGACGCGCTGACTGTAGCCAGTAGCGGGCAGCACGACCAGATATCAAATTGATCCCATGTGGGAGCGAGCCTGCTCGCGAAGGCGGAGTGTCATTCCCCGTTGTTGTCCGCTGACACAATGCTTTCGCGAGCAGGCTCGCTCCCACAGGGTTTTGTGCGGTGTCATGGTGATTGGCGGGCAAATGCCTTTAAACTGCGCCCCATGATTAAAGATCCCTTTGCAAGACTTGGCCTGGACCGTGAAGTCCTGACCGTCAGCCAGCTCAACGGCCGCGCGCGGGTGTTGCTTGAAGACGTGTTCAGCAACATCTGGGTCGAAGGCGAAATCTCCAACCTCGCACGTCCGGCGTCCGGCCACGTCTACTTCACCCTCAAGGACAGCGGCGCGCAGGTGCGTTGCGCGTTGTTCCGGCAGAACGCCGCCCGCGTGCGCCAAGCGTTGAAGGACGGTCTGGCGGTCAAGGTGCGCGGCAAGGTTTCGCTGTTCGAAGGCCGTGGCGACTATCAGCTGATCCTCGACACCGTGGAGCCGGCCGGTGACGGCGCGCTGCGTCTGGCCTTCGATGCACTGAAGGAAAAGCTCAGCGCTGAAGGCCTGTTCAGTGCCGAACGCAAAGTGCCGCTGCCCGCGCATCCGCAGCGCATCGGCATCATCAGTTCGCCAACCGGCGCGGTGATTCGCGACATCATCAGCGTATTCCGCCGCCGTGCGCCGCAGGTGCAACTGACCCTGATTCCGACTGCCGTACAGGGCCGCGAGGCCCCCGCGCAAATCGTCCGCGCGCTGAAAATGGCCGATGCCCGTGGCTTCGACGCGCTGATCCTCGCCCGTGGCGGCGGCTCGCTGGAGGACCTCTGGTGCTTCAACGAGGAAGCGGTGGCGCGTGCGGTCGATGCCTGTGTCACGCCGATCGTCAGCGCCGTGGGCCATGAAACCGATGTATCGATCAGCGACTTCGTTGCCGACGTCCGCGCACCAACACCCTCGGCCGCCGCCGAACTGCTCGCCCCGGATTCCAGCCATCTGATCCGTCAGGTCGAGAGCCTGCACCGGCGTCTGGTGATGCGCATGCGTGATCGTTTGATGCGTGATCGCCTGCGTCTGGAAGGCATGGCGCGACGGTTGCGCCATCCCGACGAGCGTCTGCGCCAGCAGGCGCAACGTCTGGACGATCTGGACATGCGCATGCGCCGCGCTTTCGAGCGCAGCCTCAATACCCGCCGCGAACGCCTGATCCGTCTGGAAACCCGTCTCGCCGGGCAACATCCGGGGCGCCAACTGGCGATGCTTCGCCAGCGCCTCGACAGTCTTGCCGAACGCCTGCCCCGGGCCATGCGCGATGCTCTGAAACAGCGTCGGCAGCAATTGCACAGTCAGATGCAGACCCTGCACGTGGTCAGCCCATTGGCGACTCTCGGCCGTGGTTACAGCATTCTGCTCGACGAGCGTGGCCACGCGATTCGCAATGCTGCGCAGACCCACACCGGCCAGCGTCTGAAAGCCAAGCTCGGCGAAGGCGAACTGCAAGTGCGCGTCGAGGACAATCACCTGACGCCCGTCACCCTCTCTTTACTGGACTGATCCATGCCGCGTTTTCTCGCTTCGCTGCTGTTGCTCTGCCTGACCTTCAACGCCCACGCCGACAGTTACATCACCCGGCTGCTGAACAAACCGGTGCCGGGCGGCGTTGCCGTGGTGAATCTGGGCACTGCCACGCAGGCGCCGAAAGCTACTTATCAAGGCAAACCGGTGCTGGTGGTCAAAGAGCAGAACAACTGGTTGGCGATCGTTGGCGTACCGCTGACGGTCAAGCCCGGCGTGCAGCAGATCAGCAGTGGCGGGCGTAACCTGCCGTTTACCGTGGGCAGCAAGAAATACCCGGAACAGCACATCACTTTGAAGAACAAACAGCAGGTTAATCCGAACGCCGACAACCTCAAGCGCATTGAAGGCGAACTGGCGGAACAGATCGCGGCTTACCGCAGTTTCAGCCCGAACACGCCGAGCAATCTGCTGCTGGACAAACCGGTCAACGGGCCGCTGTCGAGCAAGTTTGGCGTGCGTCGTTTCTTCAATGGCGAAGAACGTAATCCTCATGCCGGTCTCGATTTCGCAGTGCCCGCGGGCACGCCCATCAAGACTCCGGCGGCGGGCAAGGTGATTCTGATCGGCAATTACTTCTTCAACGGCAACACGGTGTTTGTTGACCACGGCCAAGGCTTTATCAGCATGTTCTGCCATATGTCGAAGATCGACGTGAAGAACGGCCAGCAACTGGCCCGTGGCGCAGTGGTCGGCAAAGTCGGCGCGACTGGCCGGGCAACCGGGCCGCATATGCACTGGAACGTCAGCCTGAATGACGCGCGGGTGGATCCGGCGATTTTCATTGGTGCCTTCCAACCTTGAGTATGTGTTGAGGCGACCGGCCTCTTCGCGAGCAGGCTCGCTCCCACACTGGATCTTATTCACAACAAAGATCCCCTGTGGGAGCGAGCCTGCTCGCGAAGGCGGCCTATAAAACACCGCAATACTCAATGAATCTCCAAAAACTTAATTGCGCCCCAATCTAGCCCCACGCAAACATCAACAACTTCCACCGCCTTAAGCGCAATAAATTCCTGCAAAATCCCGCTTTCCGGGTATTCCTCTCAATTTTTTCCGACTGCTTGCCATCCTTTCCCCTCGCGGTTAGGGTTGAAGCCATGAAAACCTCTCACACCCTCATTCAGCTTCGCCAGCACCGCAGCCTGTGCCTCGTCAGCGCACGACTGCCAGGCTGAATCGCTGCGCCTCGTCCCACGCTTTTCCAAGAACATTCGTTCAACCGGCAGGCCGCCTCTTTTCGGCCCAGACAACAAGGAATTTCCCGATGAGCATGCTCAAAGACCCGTCTTCGAAATACCGCGCGTTTCCCGTCATCAACCTGCCTGATCGCACCTGGCCGTCGAAGACCATCGACGCCGCGCCGATCTGGTGCAGCTCCGACCTGCGTGACGGCAACCAGTCGCTGATCGAGCCAATGGACGCGGCGAAGAAGCTGCGCTTCTGGAAAACCCTGGTGCAAGTCGGTGTGAAGGAAATCGAAGCATCGTTCCCCGCCGCGTCGCAAACCGACTTCGACTTCGTGCGTACCCTGATCGAAGAAGGCCACATCCCCGACGACACCACCATTCAGGTGCTGACCCAGGGCCGTGAAGACCTGATCGAGCGCACTTTCGAATCCCTGCGCGGGGCGAAGAAAGCCATCGTTCACCTGTACAACGCCACCTCGCCTTCTTTCCGTCGCATCGTCTTCAACCAGGACAAGGACGGCATCAAGGCCATCGCGGTCAACGCTGCCAAGCTGTTCGTCAAATACGCAGCCATGCAGCCGGAAACCGAGTGGACTTTCGAATACTCGCCGGAAACCTTCAGCGCTACCGAGCTGGAATTCGCCAAGGAAGTCTGCGACGCCGTGATCGAGGTGTGGAACCCGACGCCTGAGCACAAGATGATCCTCAACCTGCCGGCCACGGTTGAATGCGCGACGCCGAACGTTTACGCCGACCAGATCGAGTGGTTCGGTCGCAACATCAACCGTCGTGACAGCGTGATCATCAGCCTGCACACCCACAACGACCGTGGCACCGGCGTCGCGGCCACCGAGCTGGGCCTGATGGCCGGCGCCGATCGCGTCGAAGGCTGCCTGTTCGGCAACGGCGAACGCACCGGTAACGTCGACCTCGTCACCGTCGCGCTGAACATGTACACCCAGGGCGTCGACCCTGAGCTGGACTTCTCCGACATCGACGGCGTGCGCAAAGTTGTCGAAGAGTGCAACCAGATCCAGGTGCACCCGCGTCATCCGTACGTTGGCGACCTGGTGCACACCGCGTTCTCCGGCTCGCACCAGGATGCAATCCGCAAGGGCTTCGCCCAGCAGAAACCGGACACCCTGTGGGAAGTGCCGTACCTGCCGATCGACCCGGCCGACATCGGTCGCAGCTACGAGGCGGTGATCCGCGTCAACAGCCAGTCGGGCAAGGGCGGCATCGCTTACTTGCTGGAGCAGGAATACGGCATCAGCCTGCCACGGCGCATGCAGATCGAGTTCAGCCAGGTCGTACAGCGTGAGACCGATCGCCTGGGCCTGGAGATGACCGCCAAGCAGATTCACTCGCTGTTGATCAGCGAATACCTGCAGGCCAACACCCCGTACGCGTTGGTCAGCCATCGTTTGCAGGAAGAGAACGGCAACAGCGCCGTCGAAGTCGAAGTAGCCAGCAAAGGTCAGGGCGAAACCAACCTGCACTGGCGCGGCAAGGGCAACGGCGCGCTGGAAGCACTGGTCGCCGGCCTGCCGATTCCGGTGGAAATCATGGACTACAACGAACACGCGATCGGCGCGGGCACCAATGCCAAAGCAGCGGCCTATATCGAACTGCGAGTGAACGGTGAACGTGCGGTGCACGGCGTGGGTATCGATGAAAACATCACCACCGCCAGCTTCAAGGCATTGTTCAGCGCGCTGAACCGCTCGTTGAGCCAGCCAGAGGCGAAAGCGGCGTAATCGACCGCTGAAATGCGAAAGGCCCCGGAGTGTGAACTCCGGGGCCTTTTTTTGCCTACAGCTTTCTGGCTGACTTTTATGGCCCTTTCGCGAGCAGGCTCGCTCCCACATGTGGAATGCATTTCCCTGTGGGAGCGAGCCTGCTCGCGAAGGCGTCCTGACAGGCGCTGGGAGTATCAGGTGAACTCAAACGTGTCGGCATCCAGGTTCGCCGGAAAGCGCTCGCGATACGCCGCCAACGGCGCCGCTTCCAGAATCACCTTGAACACACCATCCGCCTCCCCCGCCGCCAGCAACGTCTCGCCCTGGAAATCCAGCACCTGACTGTCGCCGGTATAGGCGAAGCCTTTGCCATCGCTGCCCACCCGATTTACCGCTGCCACGTAGCAGAGATTTTCAATCGCTCGTGCCGGCAGCAGGCGGTTCCAGTGCAGACGCCGTGCGCCCGGCCAATTGGCGGTGTACAGCAGCAGATCGGTGTCCTGCGCGTCCCTGCTCCACACCGGGAAGCGCAGGTCGTAGCAGATCAGCGGACGAATCCGCCAACCCTTGAGCTCGAACTGCACCTGCCGCTCGCCGGGCGTGTAATGGTTGTGCTCGCCGGCCATGCGGAACAGGTGACGCTTGTCGTAATGCAGCACTTCGCCGTCCGGCCGCGCCCAGAGCAAGCGGTTGCGATGGCTGCCGTCGGCCGCCTGAATGATCACGCTGCCAGTGATGACCGCATCGAACTTGGCCGCCTGCGCCCGCAGCCATTTGCTGGTCGGGCCGTTTTCGGCTTCGGCGAGGGTTTCCGATTCCATCGAGAATCCGGTGGTGAACATCTCCGGCAGGATGATCAGATCGGCGCCCCGGGCCTGCTCCAGCAGCAGCTCGAAATGCTCGAGGTTGGCCTGGCGGTCGTGCCAGGCCAGGCTGGTCTGGATCAACGCCAGAGTCAGGTCTGGCAATGCACTCAGATCACGCATAGTTTCGCCGCCGCTTCACGCAGCGTCTCCTCGCGTTTGGCAAAGCACAGGCGTATCAGGCGCTGGCCCTGCGGTGGATTCTGGTAGAACACCGACACCGGAATGCTCGCGACACCGTGCTCGCGAGTCATCCATATGGCCATTTCGACATCATTCAGATCAGGACGGATCTGCGAATAATCGACCAATTGGAAATAAGTGCCGGTGACTCGGGTAAAACTGAAGCGCGACGGCGCGAGCAGATCGCAGAACAGATCGCGCTTGGCCTGATAGAAACCCGGCAGCTCTTCAACGTGCTCCGGGTGCTCGGCCATGTAATCGGCCAGCGCGTATTGCAGCGGTGTGACGCCACAGAAACTGACGTACTGATGCACCTTGCGCAATTCGGCCGTCAGCGCTGGCGGTGCGACGACATAGCCGGTTTTCCAGCCGGTGACGTGGTACGTCTTGCCGAACGAGCTGACCACGAACGCGCGCTGATACAGCTCTTCATGGGCCAGCACGCTGACATGCGGCACGCCGTCGAAAACCAAGTGCTCGTAGACTTCGTCGCTGATCAGATAGATGTCGCGATCACGGATCAACGCCGCCAGTTGATCGAGCTCGGCGCGGCTGATCAATGCGCCGCTCGGGTTGTGCGGGGTGTTGATGACGATCATTTTCGTCCGCGGGCTCAGGGCCGCAGCGAGCTGGTCGAAATCGATGGAGAAATCGACCGGATTCAGTTGTACATGCACGCAACGACCACCCGCCAACTCCGTTGCCGGTGCGTAGCTGTCGTAGCACGGATCGAAGACGATGACTTCGTCGCCGCTGTGGATAACGGCCTGAATCGCGCAGAAGATCGCCTGGGTCGCGCCGGGCGTTACCGTCACTTCATGATCGGCATCGACAGTCACGCCGTAGCTGCGGGCGATCTTGGCCGCGATCTGCTGACGCAATGCCGGCAAACCGGTCATCGGCGAATACTGGTTATGGCCACTGGCGATATGCCGCCCGACCGCATCACGCAACGACTGCGGGCCGTCGAAATCCGGGAAACCCTGGGACAGGTTGATCGCGCCGGTCTGCGCCGCGAGCTGAGACATCTGCGTGAAAATAGTGATGCCGACATTCGGCAGCTTGCTGGTGATCATCGGGGGTTCTCTGCTCAACACCCGGCTCTGACGACGGCGCGGGAGAGCCCGAGGATAGCCCATCCGGCGCCCATAAAAAAAGGGCGCCAAACGGCGCCCTTCTCTCATTGAACAAACCCAATCCCCTCACCACGAAAGCCCCACACAAAATTGTGCAGGGCCTCGGATCACTTCTTGTCGCGGCGCTTCTTGCTGGCTTTCTTGTTGTGCGACATCAAGCGACGCTTCTTGTTGACCTGGCGGTCGGTCAGCGTGTTCTTGTTGCCTTCGTACGGGTTCTCGCCGCCCTTGAACTCGATGCGGATCGGCGTACCAACCAGCTTCAGCACACGACGGTAAGTGTTCTCCAGATAGCGCACATACGACTTCGGCACTTTCTCGATCTGGTTACCGTGGATCACGATGATCGGCGGGTTCGCACCACCCAAGTGAGCGTAACGCAGCTTGATCCGGCGGTTGTTGACCATCGGTGGCGCGTGCTCGCCCACCGCATCTTCGAGAATCTGGGTGAGGCGGTTGGTAGGCCAGCGGGTAACCGCGGACTTGAACGAGTTCTGCACCGAAGCGTAGAGGTTGCCCACGCCCGTGCCGTGCAGGGCCGAGATGAAGTGAATGTCGGCGTAGTCGACGAAGAACAGCCGGCGTTGCAGCTCGACTTTGACGAAGTCGCGTTCGCTCGGCGTCATGCCGTCCCACTTGTTGATCGCGATGACCAGCGCACGACCGGATTCGATCGCGAAGCCCAGCAGGTTCAGGTCGTGATCGACCACACCCTCGCGGGCGTCCATCACGAAGATCACCACGTTGGCGTCTTTGATCGCCTGCAGGGTTTTGACCACGGAGAATTTTTCGACTTCTTCGTGGATCTTGCCGCGCTTGCGCACACCGGCGGTGTCGATCAGCGTGTACTTCTCTTCATTGCGCTCGAACGGAATGTAGATGCTGTCGCGGGTGGTGCCCGGCTGGTCATACACGATGACCCGGTCTTCACCGAGCATGCGGTTGACCAGGGTCGACTTGCCGACGTTCGGACGACCGATGATGGCAATCTTGATCCCGTCTTTTTCGCTCGGACCAGGAATACGCTTGGCTTCCTCGCCTTCGGCAACGACTTCTTCCTCTTCGCCTTCAGCCGGCTCGTCATCATCGCGCGGGAATTCGCTCAGAGCGGCTTCCAGCAATTGCGTGATGCCACGGCCGTGGGCGCCGGCGATCGGGATCGCGTGGCCCATGCCCAGCGGGGCGAATTCGGCGCGGGCCATTTCCGGGTCGATGTTGTCGACCTTGTTGGCGACCACGTGGGAACGCTTGTTACGTTTGCGCAAATGCTCGGCGATCATCTGGTCGGCAGCGGTAAAACCGGCCTTGGCATCTACCAGAAACAGCACCACATCGGCTTCTTCGATGGCCAGCAGCGACTGCTCGGCCATTTTTTCGTCCATACCATGTTCGTCACCGGAGATACCGCCGGTGTCGATCAGAATGTAGGAACGCCCTTGCCACTTGGCCTCACCGTACTGGCGATCACGGGTCAGACCGGACAGGTCGCCGACGATGGCGTCACGCGTCCTGGTCAGGCGGTTGAACAAGGTGGACTTGCCGACGTTCGGTCGGCCCACCAGGGCGATTACGGGAACCATGCGGCTCTCCACTTCGTTATTTCAGAAAATACAAAAGCCGCTGCGAGGCAGCGGCTGGTGCTCGGGGCAACACCCGGGGGCGCTGCAAACCCTGCTGATGCAGGGCCGCTTGGGGATGAACCCCAAGCATAGTTGTTACTTGATGGTCAGGGCTTCCAGTTTGCCGCTGTTGCCATACACATAAATCGTGTCGCCCACCACCAGCGGACGGGCACGCAGGCCGTCGCTGTCGATGCGCTCACGGCCGACGAAACGACCGTCGACCTGACTCAGCAGATGCAGATAACCTTCCAGGTCACCCACAGCTACGTAGCTGGAGAACACTTCCGGTGCCGACAGTTGACGGCGAGCCAGCGAGTCGTTGCTCCACAGTGCGGTGGTGGAACGCTCGTCGACGCCTTCAACGGTGCCCGAGGACAGGCTCACGTAGACGCTGCCGAAACCCTGAGCGATACCGGCGTAGCTCGACGCATCGCGCTGCCACAGTTGACGACCGCTTTCCAGGTCCAGTGCCGCAACGCGACCCTGATAGCTGGCCACGTACAGAGTGCCGCCGGACAGCAGCAGACCGCCGTCGATGTCGACCACGCGCTCCAGTTCCGAACGACCCTGTGGAATGGCGATGCGTTGTTCCCACACCGGCACGCCGTTGGAGATGTCCAGCGCGACCACTTTACCGGTCGACAGGCCAGCTACCGCCAGGCGGTTGGTGACCAGCGGAGCACTGGTGCCACGCAGGGTCAGGACCGCCGGGGTGCTGTCATACACCCAGCGCTGGTTGCCGGTGGCAGCGTCCAGACCGATCAGACGATCGTCCTGGGTCTGCACAACGACCACGTCGCCATTGTTGGCCGGCGGCGCGAGGACTTCACTGTTGACGCGGGCACGCCACTTCTCTTCACCGTTGCTGGTGTCCAGAGCGACGACTTCGCCACGCAGGGTACCGATCAGTACCAGACCGTAACCCACGCCAACGGCGCCGGAGACAGGCAGTTCCAGATCCTGGTCCCACTTCACGTCGCCATTGCTGCGATCCATGGCCATTACGACACCGGTAACATCGGCGGCGTAGATGGTGTCACCGTCGATCGCCGGCACCAGCATGTTGTAGGTTTCGCCCTGACCGTCACCGATCGAGCGGCTCCACTGCTTCTGCAGAACCACTTCTTCTTTGAAGTCGGTCAGTTCGGCCGGTGGCAATTCTTTCTTGCTGTTGCTGCTGCAACCCGCGGCCAGAAGGGCCAGAGCCAGCAATGCTGCATGCTTCCAACGGATCACGTCACGCATCCCCTTTGGCCAGGTCGTCGAGCTTGATTTGAAGGCCACCGACCGCCGCTTCATCCGACAGTGCCGCCTTGGCTTTTTGATACGCCTTGTTCGCGTCATCGGTACGGCCCAAGCGCACCAGCAGGTCGCCCTTGAGTTCTTCGCGAGTGGCCAGGAACGCTTTGTCGGCATCGCCGTCGAGCAGTTTCAGGGCGTCTTCGGCCTTGTCCTGCGCGCCCAGCACCTGCGCCAGACGCTGACGGGCGATTTCGCCCAGCGCCGGGTTGGCCGGCTTGTCGACGATGGCTTTGAGTTCGGTTGCCGCGTCGTCCAGCTTGCCGCTGTCGACCGCTACTTTGGCGACGAACAGGCTGCCGTACTGCGCGTAGGCCGAACCGCCGTATTCGCTGTTGAGCTTGCCGGCCAGGTCCGCAACGCGGGCGGCATCAGGCTTGCCGTCAGGCGTCAGCGTGGTTTCCAGCAATTGCTGATAGAGCACCGAGGCGCCTTGCGACTGGTTGCTCTGGTATTTGTGATATGCCTGCCAGCCGAACACGATGACCAGCGCCAACAGGCCGCCGGTGACCAGAGGTTTGCCGTTGCGTGTCCACCAGTCCTTCAAATCCGCCAACTGTTCGTCTTCGGTACTCGACACCCCAATACTCCTTAATCGCTAAATCGGCTGTTAAGACAGCTTCAACCCTGCACGACGCAGGTGGCCAGGTGAGCGGCGAGCGCATCCCAGGCAATGCTTTGTTGTTCGCCCTGGCCACGCAGGGGTTTGAAACCTACCACTTGCTGGGCCATTTCGTCGTCACCGAGGATCAATGCGTACAGCGCACCGCTCTTGTCGGCCTTCTTGAACTGGCTTTTGAAACTGCCGGCGCCGGCATTGACTTGCAGACGCAGGTTTGGAAGTTCATCGCGAACCCGTTCGGCCAGGGCCAGACCGGCCAGCTCGGCTTCTTCACCGAAGGCGCAGAGGTAGACGTCGACCTGACGGGAAATTTCCTGCGGGATCTGCTCAAGGGTTTCGAGCATCAACACCAGACGCTCGATGCCCATGGCGAAACCGACACCCGGGGTTGGCTTGCCGCCCATCTGCTCGACCAGACCGTCGTAACGGCCGCCCGCGCACACGGTGCCCTGGGCGCCGAGCTTGTCGGTGACCCATTCGAAAACGGTTTTGCTGTAGTAATCGAGGCCGCGCACCAGTTTCGGGTTGAGCACGTAAGGAATGCCGACGGCATCCAGACGCGCCTTCAGGCCCTCGAAGTGAGCGCGGGACTCGTCGTCGAGGTAATCGGCCATTTTCGGCGCATCGACCAGAACGGCCTGAGTGTCGGCATTTTTCGTGTCGAGCACGCGCAGCGGGTTGGTTTTCAGACGACGCTGGCTGTCTTCATCGAGCTTGTCGTGGTGCGCCGAGAGGTACTCGACCAGCGCTTCACGATAGCGACCACGGGATTCGCTGGTGCCGAGGCTGTTGAGTTCGAGCTTGACCGCATCGCGAATGCCCAGCTCGCCCCACAGGCGCCAGGTCATGATGATCAGTTCGGCGTCGATGTCCGGACCGTCGAGGTTGAACACCTCCAGACCGATCTGGTGAAACTGACGATAACGGCCTTTCTGCGGACGCTCGTGGCGGAACATCGGGCCGATGTACCAGAGTTTCTGCACCTGACCGCCGCCAGTGATGCCGTGTTCGAGCACTGCGCGCACGCAGGCCGCAGTGCCTTCCGGACGCAGGGTCAGGGAATCACCGTTGCGGTCTTCGAAGGTGTACATCTCTTTTTCGACGATATCGGTGACTTCGCCGATCGAGCGCTTGAACAGCTCGGTGAACTCGACGATCGGCATGCGGATCTGCTTGTAACCGTAGTTATCCAGCAGACGCGCCACGGTGCCTTCGAAATAACGCCACAGCGGGGTCTGTTCGGGCAGGATGTCGTTCATGCCACGAATGGCTTGCAGAGACTTGCTCACAAAATTTCCTTAATTCGTTCGATCAGCCGCGCGCGATAACGGCAGCGTCAGCTTCGACCTTTTCGGCCGCTTTCTGGCGGATCAGCTTTTCCAGCTCGTCCACCAGATTGTCATTCGTCAGCTTCTGCGACGGCTTGCCGTCGATGTAAATCAGGTTGGGCGTGCCGCCGGTCAAGCCGATATGGGCTTCCTTGGCTTCGCCGGGGCCGTTGACCACGCAACCGATGACCGCGACATCCAGCGGCACCAGCAGGTCTTCAAGGCGCCCTTCCAGCTCGTTCATGGTCTTGACCACATCGAAGTTCTGCCGCGAGCAGCTCGGGCAGGCGATGAAGTTGATGCCACGGGAACGCAGATGCAAAGACTTGAGAATGTCGTAACCGACCTTCACTTCCTCGACCGGGTCGGCCGCCAGCGAGATGCGGATAGTATCGCCAATCCCTTCGGCGAGCAGCATACCTAGGCCCACGGCGGATTTCACCGTGCCCGAACGCAAACCACCAGCTTCGGTGATACCCAAGTGCAGCGGCTGCACGATTTCCTTGGCCAGCAAACGATAGGCTTCAACGGCCATGAACACGTCGGAGGCTTTCACGCTGACCTTGAAGTCCTGGAAATTCAGGCGTTCGAGGTGTTCAACGTGGCGCAGCGCGGATTCAACCAGCGCCGCCGGGGTCGGCTCGCCGTATTTCTTTTGCAGGTCCTTTTCCAGCGAACCGGCGTTGACGCCGATGCGGATCGGAATGCCGCGATCACGGGCAGCATCGACCACGGCACGCACGCGGTCTTCGCGACCGATGTTGCCCGGGTTGATGCGCAGGCAGTCCACACCCAGTTCGGCTACGCGCAAGGCGATTTTGTAGTCGAAGTGGATATCGGCCACCAACGGCACTTTGACCAGTTGTTTGATCTTGCCGAACGCCTCGGCGGCGTCCATGTCCGGCACCGAGACGCGAACGATGTCGACGCCGGCGGCTTCCAGACGATTGATCTGCGCCACGGTCGCAGCGACATCATTGGTATCGCTGTTGGTCATGCTTTGCACAGCGATCGGCGCGTCGCCGCCCACCGGTACGTTGCCGACCCAGATCTTGCGCGATTCGCGACGTTTGATTGGAGATTCGCCGTGCATGACTTATTGACCCAACTTCAGGCGAGCAGTCTCGCCACTGGTGAACGGAGCGATATCGACCGGTTGGCCGTTGTAGCTGACCTGTGCTGCACGGGCGACGCCCAGACGTACGGCGAGCGGCGGCTTGCCGGAAACACTCACGCTGTCGCCTTTATGCTTCAGACCACTGAAAATCACTTTGCCACGGCCATCGGTCACCTGTGCCCAGCAATCGCCGGTGAACTGCAATTGCACCTGGCCTTCGCCGGCAACCGGAGCAGCTGCTTCAGCGCTTGGCGCTTGAGCGACCGGCGCGGCCGGGGCAGGTGTCGCTGGGACATTCGGCGCTGGAGTGGCCGGAGCTGCCACCACTGGTGCAGGCGTCTGCGCCGGAGCGCTTGGCGCAACTGCCGGGGCAGCCGGCTCGGTTGCTGGCGCAGCAGATTCGGCGCCGGTGGATTCAGCACTGGTTTCCGACTGCGGCAAGGCCAGCGATGTCGAATTGTCAGCCTGATTTTCGGCGACAGCCTGGTCTTCCGGCTCGTCGATCGGGTGGATCTGCGTGGTGCCGTCAGCGCCTTCGACTTCGACGTGCTCCGGCGCGAGGCTGGTCAGATCGCGGGTGCGCTGCGAGGTCTGATCCTGCCACCAGACGAAACCACCGCCGATGACCGCAATCAGCAGCAACAGGCTGACGATACGCAAAATGGTGTGGGAAACCCGCACCGGCTCTTCGATACGACCGAGGGCGTGAACGTTGCTGCCCTGGGAGTCGGTGCCGGTGGACTGGTCGAACTGCTGAACCAGAACGGTCTGGTCCATGCCGAGCAATTTGGCATAGGCGCGAATGTAACCGCGAGCGAAGGTATGCCCCGGCAGCTTGTCGAAAGCGCCGGCTTCAAGATTGCTCAGGGATGTCACGGTGAGGTTGAGCTTGAGGGCCACTTCGGCCAGCGACCAGCCATTGCTTTCGCGGGCCTGGCGCAGGGTCTCACCGGGATTTACGCGATTCGCTGCTACAACTTCGGGATGCGCCGCTTTCATCATTGCTCCGACAGGTATTGCTGATATTCCGGCGTACCGGGATAGAGTCGTTTTAATTGCAGACCGTAACTGGCTGCCTTGTCGCGATCTTCAAACACTTTTGCCAGCCGAACGCCGAGCAATAGACTACGTGCATTTTGTTCGGTGAGCTGGCTGAAACGGTCGTAATAGTCACGCGCGGGCACATAATGCCTGTCTTCGAAGGACAACTCAGCCATTTCCAGCAACGCCCGTGGTTGTTGGCGGTTCAGGCGCAGGGCTTTTTCCAGCTGTTGCTGGGCCAGATCACGCTGGCCAAGCTTGGCGGCTGTCATGCCGAGGTTTTCGAAGACCCGCGAGCGCTCAGGATACAGGGTATCGGCGGCCGCTTGTTCAAAACGCTCGTAGGCTTCCTTGTAGCGCTGTTCTTCGTACAGAAAACTGCCGTAGTTGTTGAGGATGCGCGCATCGGCGGGACGTGAGGACAGGGCCTTGCGAAAGTGCTCGTCGGCCAGTGCCGGCTCCATCTCGGCCTGAAACACCAGACCGAGGGCCGCATTGGCATCGGGGTCGGAACCGTCCAGCTCCAGCGCTTTCTTCAATGGCACCTTGGCGCGCTCGGTCATGCCTTGCAGCAGATAGCCCAGCCCCAGCTGCACGTAGGCAGCCCGCGCTTCATCGCGGCCCTTGCTGGTCTTCATCGGGTTGTAGTCACCCGACAGGACACAACCAGCACACAGGCTGGCCAACAGCAACAGCAGCGCAAAGCGCAGGGACATAGAGATCCTCTCTTAGTTAGTGTTCGCGGCGTTCTGTGCCAGATCGCTGTCGGCGCTCAACTCGCGCACGGCGATGTAACGTTCGCTGCGACGGGTGCGATCCAGCACCTGCCCTACCAATTGACCACATGCGGCATCGATGTCTTCACCACGGGTGGTGCGCACGGTGACGTTGAAACCGGCCTGATGCAACTGATCCTGGAAGCGGCGGATGGCATTGTTGCTCGGCCGCTCGTACCCGGAGTGCGGGAACGGGTTGAACGGGATCAGGTTGATCTTGCACGGGATATCTTTAAGCAACTCGATCATTTCCACCGCGTGCTCAAGCTTGTCGTTGACGTCCTTGAGCAAGGTGTACTCGATGGTCAGCACACGTTTCTCGCCAAGGGCGGACATGTAGCGCTGGCACGACTCGAGCAGCATCTTAAGCGGATATTTCTTGTTGATCGGCACCAATTGGTTACGCAATGCGTCATTCGGTGCGTGCAGGGACAACGCCAGGGACACGTCGATGTGCTTGGCCAGCTCATCGATCATCGGCACCACGCCTGAGGTGGACAGGGTCACACGGCGCTTGGAGATCCCGTAGCCGAGGTCATCCATCATCAGATGCATGGCGGCGACGACGTTGTCGAAGTTCAGCAACGGCTCGCCCATGCCCATCATCACCACGTTGGTGATGGCGCGGTCGACGGTGGCCGGGACGCTGCCGAAAGATTTGTTGGCAATCCACACCTGACCGATGACTTCGGCGGCGGTGAGGTTGCTGTTGAAGCCTTGCTTGCCGGTGGAGCAGAAACTGCAATCCAGGGCACAGCCTGCCTGGGACGAAACGCACAGAGTGCCGCGCTTGCCCTGGGGAATGTATACGGTCTCGACGCAGCTGCCGGACGCCACGCGCACCACCCATTTACGGGTGCCGTCGCTGGAGATGTCCTCGCTGACCACTTCCGGACCACGCACTTCAGCAATGGCCTTGAGCTTGTCGCGCAAGGCTTTGCTGACGTTCGTCATGGCGTCGAAATCATCGACGCCAAAGTGGTGAATCCATTTCATTACCTGACCGGCACGGAAACGCTTCTCCCCGATTGAGTCGAAGAATTTTTCCATTTCCGGCTGGGTCAGACCCAGCAGGTTTGTTTTAACAGTCGATGTAGTCATGGATTCACCCTCACTCTGCAAGCAATGCTTAGCGAGTGGTTACTTCAGTAGCTGCGAAGAAGTAAGCGATTTCGCGAGCGGCAGCAGCTTCGGAGTCCGAACCGTGAACGGCGTTGGCGTCGATCGATTCAGCGAAGTCAGCACGGATGGTGCCGGCAGCAGCTTCTTTAGGGTTGGTAGCGCCCATCAGCTCACGGTTGCGAGCGATAGCGTTTTCGCCTTCCAGAACCTGAACGACAACCGGACCGGAAGTCATGAAAGCAACCAGGTCACCGAAGAAACCGCGCTCGCTGTGCTCAGCGTAGAAGCCTTCGGCTTCGGCTTTGGACAGTTGCTTCAGTTTCGAAGCTACAACGCGCAGGCCAGCGTCTTCGAAGCGAGTGGTGATCTTGCCGATCACGTTTTTAGCAACGGCGTCAGGCTTGATGATGGAGAAAGTACGTTGAACAGCCATGGTGTAACTCCAGAAACGGTAATTTGCGAAAAATTAAACCCGCGAATTATACGCGGGTTCTTGGGTATTGCCTAACCTGCGAGACGATCAGTCCAATTCTGCGGCCCAGAGCTCCTGAACCGCTTCGAGCACCTTCTCGCCGACCCGGCCAGAAGTAGCATCGAAGTCAGGCAGTTCAAGAATCATCTGCTGCAAACGGACGAAACCTACAGAATACGGGTCGAGTCCCTCATGGGCCTCGGCCAGCTCTTCTGCAATGCGTTGAACATCATTCCAACCGTAGCTCATGACAGTCTTACCAGTCAGTGCGGCGCTTCGGCCGCATGGTTAAGCGAATATTTCGGAATCTCGACGGTGAGGTCTTCCTCACCGACGATGGCCTGGCAAGCCAGACGCGATTGCGCCTCAAGGCCCCAGGCACGGTCGAGGAAGTCCTCTTCCAGCTCGTCGGCCTCTTCCAGCGAGTCGAAACCCTCGCGGATGATGCAGTGGCACGTGGTGCAGGCGCAGACGCCGCCGCACGCGCTTTCCATCTCGATATGGTGTTCGTGGGCCAGTTCGAGAATCGATGTGCCGGGCGCAGCCTCGACCACCATGCCTTCAGGGCAGAACTTCTCGTGGGGCAGAAAAATGACCTGCGGCATCAGATATCCTCGATTTCATTCAGGTTGCGCCCCGACAGAGCGGCTTTCACCGTCAGATCCATGCGGCGGGCAGCAAAAGCATCGGTCACTTGCGACAGACGTTTGGTCTGCTGCTCGATGGCGTAACCATCGGTACCTTTCATCAGTTCGGCCAGTTCCTGCATTTGCAGTTCGATGACCATGCGCTCTTCGGCGTCGAGCAGACGCTCGCCATCGGCCTCCAGCGCGCCCTGCACCGCTTCGAGCAGGCGCTGGGCATCGACTTGCTGCTCACGCAGAACGCGGGCGACCTTGTCGTCATTGGCGTGCTGGAACGAATCCTTGAGCATCTTGGCGATTTCGCCATCGGTCAGACCATAGGAAGGTTTGACTTGAATGCTCGCTTCAACGCCCGAACCCAACTCACGGGCAGACACGCTGAGCAGACCGTCGGCGTCGACCTGGAAGGTCACGCGAATTTTCGCTGCACCGGCCACCATTGCCGGAATGCCGCGCAATTCAAAGCGCGCCAGAGAGCGGCAATCGCTGATCAGCTCGCGCTCACCCTGCAAGACGTGGATCGCCATGGCCGACTGGCCGTCTTTATAGGTGGTGAAGTCCTGGGCGCGGGCGACCGGGATTGTGGTGTTGCGCGGAATCACCTTTTCCATCAGACCGCCCATGGTTTCCAAACCAAGGGACAGCGGAATCACGTCGAGCAGCAGCAGTTCGCCGCCATCGCGTTTGTTGCCAGCCAGCGTATCAGCCTGGATCGCGGCCCCGATGGCCACCACTTGATCCGGGTCGATTTCCGTCAATGGCTGACGACCAAACGCTTCGGCAACGGCTTCACGAACACGTGGCACGCGGGTCGAACCGCCGACCATGACCACGGCGTGGACGTCTTCCAGTTCAATACCGGAATCGCGAACCGCGCGGCGGCAAGCTTTCAGGCTGCGCGCGACCATCGGCTCGATCAGCGCATCGAAGGCTTCGCGGGTCAGTTGCGCTTTCCAGTCGCCGTAAGCCACTTCAACGCTGGCGGCGTCGGTCAAAGCTTCTTTGGCCGCACAGGCAGTTTGCAGCAGATTGCGTTGCGCGCCCGGATCCAGATCGGCGGACAGGCCAGCGCTCTCGATGATCCAGCCGGCAATCGCGTGATCGAAGTCATCGCCGCCCAGCGCACTGTCGCCGCCGGTGGCCAGAACCTCGAAAACGCCGCCAGTCAGACGCAGAATGGAAATATCGAAAGTGCCGCCACCCAGGTCGTAGATCGCCACCAGACCTTCAGCGTGTTGATCCAGACCATACGCCACAGCAGCAGCGGTCGGCTCATTGAGCAGACGCAACACGTTCAGACCGGCGAGCTTGGCCGCATCTTTGGTGGCCTGACGCTGCGCATCGTCGAAGTAGGCAGGAACGGTGATCACCGCGCCAACCAGTTCGCCACCCAAGGTCGCCTCAGCGCGCTGACGCAGGACCTTGAGGATATCGGCGGAGACTTCAACCGGGCTTTTCGGGCCTTGCACGGTGTCGATGAACGGCATGTGCGATTCGCCACCGACAAAGCGGTACGGCAGTTGTTCGCCCAATTGCTTGACGTCGGACAGACCACGACCCATCAAGCGCTTGACCGAGAGCACGGTGTTCAGGGGATCGGAGGCTGCTGCCAGCTTGGCGGACTCACCGACTTCGACGCGGTCGGCGTGATAACGCACGGCGGACGGCAGGATGACCTGCCCGTTGGCGTCGGCCAGCGGTTCGGAAAGACCACTGCGCAGCGCAGCGACCAGCGAATTTGTAGTACCCAAGTCGATGCCCACAGCCAGACGACGCTGGTGCGGTTGAGGACTTTGGCCGGGTTCGGCGATCTGCAGTAGAGCCATGGTGATCAGGTCTTGTCTGTCTGTCAGCGTGCAATCAGGGCAGCACTGGGTTAATCGTCGAGGCGCTCTTCCAGCTGGCGCACTTCGTAGGTGAGCTTGTCGAGGAACTGCATGCGCCGCATCAGGCGTTCGGCCTGCTCGCGTTGCGCTGCATCATCCCAACAGGCTGCGAAGCTTTCGTTGAGCTGTTCCTGAGCCGCCTTCAAGCGACGCTTGAATACCGCGACACCGTCGAGGTCGGCACTGTCCTGCAGATCTTCGAGCTCTTCGCGCCATTGCATCTGCTGCAGAAGGAATTCGGGATCGTGCACAGTGACTTCCATCGGCACTTCATGCCCGCTGATTTTCAGCAGGTAGCGTGCGCGCTGGGCCGGACTTTTGAGCGTCTGGTAGGCGTCGTTGAGCCGCGCCGATTGCTCGAGCGCCGAGCGCTGCTCGCGTTCGGATGCATCGGCAAAGCGGTCAGGATGGACGCCGCGCGCCAACTCACGGTAGCGCGTGGCCAACTGCTCGAGATCCAGGCGGAAGCTCGGTTGCAGCTCGAATAAAGCGAAATGACAAGGAATACCCACAACCAGCCTCAGATGTTGAAGCTTTCGCCGCAGCCACATTCACCGCGCACGTTGGGGTTGTTGAACTTGAAGCCTTCGTTCAACCCTTCCTTGACGAAGTCGAGCTCGGTGCCGTCCAGGTAGGCCAGGCTTTTCGGGTCGATGATCACTTTTTCGCCGTGACTCTCGAACACCTGATCCTCCGCCACTACCTCGTCGACAAACTCCAGCACGTAGGCAAGGCCGGAACAACCTGTGGTGCGAACACCCAGACGAATCCCTTCACCTTTGCCGCGCCCGTCGAGGGAGCGCCGCACGTGTCGAGCAGCCGCTTCTGTCATGCTGATAGCCATCGTTGACTCCTTACTCGTCGCCGAATCTTGAAATTCAGATCAAGCCTTTCTTCTGCTTGTAGTCGCGAACAGCCGCTTTGATAGCGTCTTCTGCGAGTACGGAGCAGTGGATTTTCACTGGCGGCAAAGCCAGTTCTTCGGCCAGCTGAGTGTTCTTGATGGTTTCGGCTTCGTCCAGAGTCTTGCCCTTCATCCACTCGGTAGCGAGGGAGCTGGAGGCGATTGCCGAACCGCAACCGTAGGTCTTGAACTTGGCGTCTTCGATAACGCCCTGATCGTTGACCTTGATCTGCAGACGCATCACGTCGCCGCACGCCGGAGCGCCGACCATGCCGGTGCCGACATCAGGATCTTCCGCGTTCATCTTGCCGACGTTGCGCGGGTTTTCGTAGTGGTCGATGACCTTTTCGCTGTAAGCCATGATTCTCAATCCTCACTCATCAGGGCCGCTCTTGAGACCCTGCAACTGCGCTGCGTTAACGCCGCGTCGCTACAGGATCTGCATCCGGCGGCTTCTATAGTTAGTGTGCCGCCCACTCGATTTTCGAGATATCGACGCCGTCTTTGTACATGTCCCACAGCGGCGACAGAGCGCGCAGCTTGGTAACGGCCTCGCAGACTTTCTGCGCGGCGTAGTCGATTTCTTCTTCGGTGGTGAAACGGCCGAAGGTAAAGCGGATCGAGCTGTGTGCCAGTTCGTCGTTGCGGCCCAGGGCGCGCAGTACGTACGAAGGCTCCAGCGACGCCGAGGTGCAGGCCGAACCGGACGATACCGCCAGATCCTTGAGCGCCATGATCAGCGACTCGCCTTCAACGTAGTTGAAGCTCAGGTTCAGGTTGTGCGGAACGCGGGCGGTCAGGCTGCCGTTGACGTATAGCTCTTCCAGATGCTCGACCTGCTTGTAGAAGCGATCGCTCAAGGCTTTGATGCGCACGTTTTCAGCGGCCATGTCTTCCTTGGCTACGCGGAACGCTTCGCCCATGCCGACGATCTGGTGGGTCGCCAAGGTGCCGGAACGCATGCCGCGCTCGTGACCGCCGCCGTGCATGGTCGCTTCGATGCGCACACGCGGCTTGCGGCTGACGTACAGCGCGCCGATGCCTTTAGGGCCATAAGTCTTGTGGGCGGAGAACGACATCATGTCGACTTTCAGCTTCTGCAGATCGATTTCGACCTTGCCGGTGGACTGAGCAGCATCGACATGGAACAGCACGCCTTTGGCGCGCAGCATCTCGCCGATGGCAGCGATGTCGTTGATGGTGCCGATTTCGTTGTTGACGTGCATCACCGACACCAGAATGGTGTCTTCGCGCAGTGCCGCGTCAATCATTGCCGGGGTGATCAGACCGTCTTCGGTCGGCTCGAGGTAGGTCACTTCGAAACCTTCACGCTCCAGCTGGCGCATGGTGTCGAGGACAGCCTTGTGCTCGATCTTGCTGGTGATCAGGTGCTTGCCCTTGGAGGCGTAGAAATGTGCCGCGCCCTTGATCGCCAGGTTGTCGGATTCAGTGGCACCGGAGGTCCAGACGATTTCGCGCGGGTCGGCGTTGACCAGATCGGCCACCTGACGACGAGCGTTTTCGACGGACTCTTCAGCCTTCCAGCCGAACACGTGGGAGCGGGACGCCGGGTTACCGAAGTTTCCGTCGACCAGCAGGCATTCACTCATTTTCTGCGCAACGCGCGGATCAACCGGGGTGGTTGCAGAGTAATCAAGGTAAATCGGCAATTTCATGGACTATCTCCTAAATCAGGGCTGGCGTGCCGCGGGTAGCTCTTCGGCTGTCATTCGACGGCGGACGCTTCAATCTTGTCCAGGCGTGGCGCCTTGCTGCTGCAACGGCGCTGGTCCTGACGCTGGGCTACTTCTTGCACCTCACGGCGAGTCACAAGGTCGGCCAAGCTGATACCGCTCAGAAATTCGTGAATCTGCAGGCTCAAGTCGCACCACAGATGATGGGTCAGGCAGGTATCACCGGAATGGCAATCGCCCTGCCCCTGGCACTTGGTGGCGTCGACCGATTCGTTCACCGCATCGATCACCTGGGCGACCTGAATGCCCTGCATGTCGCGGGACAACTGGTAGCCACCACCCGGACCGCGAACGCTGGAAACCAGGTTGCTGCGGCGCAGCTTGGCGAACAGCTGCTCGAGGTAGGACAGCGAGATGCCTTGGCGCTCGGAGATATCGGCCAGAGACACCGGCCCGTGCTGCGCGTGCAACGCCAGGTCAAGCATGGCGGTCACGGCGTATCGGCCTTTTGTAGTCAGTCGCATGGACAGTTACCACGGAGTTCGGAATGGGCGGGAGTATGCAATTCCCGAGCATTTAAGTCAACTATAAGACCTAGTGCTTTAGTCGGGTTTACCCGCAAAAGAGCGCGCGCACTATAGCAAAGACGGGCTGCGGACAGCCAGCGCAACCGCGTGATCGTTCTTCGCGAGCAGGCTCGCTCCCACATTGGAATGCATTGCTCTTGTGGGAGCGAGCCTGCTCGCGAAAAGCAGCGCCGCGGTTCAGCCGGCTTTCGATTCGTCCTTGCCTTTGACGCAAGCGAAGTCCTCTTCACGCAGCTCAGGCAGATCTTTCGCACAGTAATTGCTGCCCAGATCCTTCAGCGCGCCGCACATGCCTTCCAGACGCCCGTCCACCGCTTGCAGATGATCGAGCAACTGGCCGATGGCGCGGGCCACCGGGTCGGGCATGTCTTCGCTGACACCGTAGGCATCGAAACCGATCTTTTCCGCCATGGCTTTGCGCTTGGCGTCCTGCTCTTCATCGGTCTTGACGATGATCCGCCCCGGAATCCCCACCACAGTGGCGCCGGGCGGCACTTCCTTGGTGACCACAGCGTTGGAGCCGACTTTGGCGCCTGCACCCACCGTGAACGGACCGAGAACCTTGGCCCCGGCACCGACTACAACGCCGTCTCCGAGAGTCGGGTGGCGCTTGCCTTTGTTCCAACTGGTGCCGCCGAGGGTCACGCCTTGATAGATGGTGACGTCGTCGCCGATCTCGGCGGTTTCACCAATGACGATGCCCATGCCGTGATCGATGAAGAAACGCCGACCTACCTTGGCACCCGGATGAATCTCGATCCCGGTCAGCCAGCGACCGAAGTTCGACACCAGCCGCGCCAGCCATTTCAGTTCGTTGCGCCAGAGCATGCCGGCCAGACGATGAATCCAGATCGCATGCATGCCGGGGTAGCAGGTCAGGACTTCAAAAGCGTTACGCGCCGCCGGGTCTCGATGGAATACGCTCTGGATATCTTCACGCAAACGCTCAAACATCATTCAATCCTTCCGCTTTAGAAGCTCGCCACGGGCCGCTTTCTGGGTTTCCGTGAGGATGCCACGCAAAATATTCATTTCCGCCCGACTGACCGAGCTGCGTCCGTACAACCGGCGCAGGCGCGCCATCAAGTGCCGTGGTTTTTCCGGGTCGAGGAATTCGATGGCAACCAGCGTCTGCTCCAGGTGCTCATAGAATCGCTCCAGCTCATCCATGGTCGCCAGCTCGGCGCTTTTCACCGAGGCCACTTCTTCTTTCTCAACCTTGCTCGGCTGACCCTGTGCAGCCAGCCAGGCCATGCGCACTTCATAACTCAATACCTGCACCGCCGCCCCGAGGTTCAGCGAACTGAACGTCGGGTCGGAAGGGATGTGCACGTGAAAGTGACATCGCTGCAGCTCTTCATTGGTCAGGCCGGAGTCTTCACGGCCGAACACCAAAGCAATCTCCGCGCCCTGCCCGGCTTCCTCGACCACCTTGTTGCCGCATTCGCGCGGGTCCAGCAGTGGCCAGGGAATGCGCCGGTCGCGGGCGCTGGTGCCGAGCACCAGATTGCAACCGACCAAAGCGTCTTCCAAGGTGGCGACGACCTGGGCGTTTTCAAGGATGTCACCGGCACCGGAGGCGCGGGCATCGGCCTCGTGGTGCGGGAAGACCCGCGGTTCGACCAGCACCAGTCGCGACAGACCCATGTTTTTCATGGCGCGCGCGGCCCCGCCGATGTTGCCGGGGTGGCTGGTGTTGACCAGGACGACACGAATGTTCTGCAGCAAGGGAGGCGCTCTCGGACACAGGAAAGGGGGGCAAATCTTACAGAACAGCCTACCGTTAAGCTATGAAAGCGAACAGCGTCCTTCACCTGAAGAAAAGTTCTGATAGAATGCGCGGCTTTCTTTAACAACCTTAGGTGACACATCCATGCAGCCCATGCTGAATATCGCGCTGCGCGCCGCCCGCAGCGCCAGTGAACTGATCTTCCGCTCCATCGAGCGCCTGGATACCATCAAGGTCGACGAAAAAGACGCCAAGGATTACGTATCCGAGGTCGATCGCGCCGCTGAACAGAAAATCATCGACGCCCTGCGCAAGGCTTACCCGAACCACTCGATTCAGGGTGAAGAAACCGGCCTGCACGCTGGCACCGGCATCGAAGGCGAAGAGTACCTGTGGATCATCGATCCGCTGGACGGCACCACCAACTTCCTCCGTGGCATTCCGCATTTTGCAGTGAGCATTGCCTGCAAATATCGTGGTCGCCTGGAACACGCAGTGGTTCTGGACCCGGTCCGCCAGGAAGAATTCACCGCCAGCCGTGGTCGCGGCGCTCAACTGAACGGTCGTCGTCTGCGCGTCAGCGGTCGCACCAGCCTCGACGGCGCTCTGCTCGGCACTGGCTTCCCGTTCCGTGACGATCAGATGGACAACCTCGACAACTACCTAGGCATGTTCCGTGCCCTGGTTGGCCAGACTGCCGGCATCCGCCGCGCCGGTTCGGCGAGCCTGGACCTGGCTTACGTAGCTGCCGGTCGTTTCGATGCGTTCTGGGAATCGGGCCTGTCCGAGTGGGACATGGCTGCAGGCGCCCTGCTGATTCAAGAAGCCGGCGGCCTGGTGAGCGACTTCACCGGTGGTCACGACTTCCTTGAGAAAGGCCACATCGTTGCCGGCAACACCAAATGCTTCAAGGCAGTGCTGACGGCGATCCAGCCGCACCTGCCGGCTTCGCTGAAGCGCTAAGCTTTACGAGAAACCAGAAAGCACCCTTCGGGGTGCTTTTTTATGCCTGCAATTCCAAACAGCACAATTCCCTGTGGGAGCGAGCCTGCTCGCGAATGGGCGTGTCAGCAAAGGAAATATCAACTGTTGGACCGCATTCGCGAGCAGGCTCGCTCCCACAGGTGAGAACCGCGTTCAGCCCTGAATCGCGGGTATAAAAAAAGCACCCCGCAGGGTGCTTCTTTTCACAACCGTAAATCCTTACTGAGCCGGCTCATTCTGCGAAAGGATCAGCTTGCCTTCCTTGTCGACCGGAATCTGGTTGCCCGGATCGCGATCCATCCGCACTTTGCCTTCCTTGCCATCAAGCGAGTAACGCACGTCGTAACCGACGACCTTGTCGCTGATGTCATTGACCGTGTTGCAGCGGGTTTGCGTGGTGGTGTAGGTGTCACGCTCCTGCATGCCCTCCTGCACCTTGTTGCCCGCATAACCGCCACCGACCGCACCTGCCACCGTGGCAATCTTCTTGCCGGTGCCGCCGCCAATCTGGTTACCCAGCAAACCACCAGCCAGCGCACCGACCACGGTACCGGCGATCTGGTGTTGATCTTTTACCGGTGCCTGACGGGTCACCGTTACATCCTTGCATACCTCACGTGGAGTCTTGATCTGTGTCTTGACCGGCTCAACGGCTAATACTTGCGCATACTCAGGGCCGCTTTTAACCAGGCTGTAGGTGGCAACAGCACCCCCGGCTGTGACACCGACAGCACCCAATACCGCACCAACCAGCAACGACTTGTTCACATGAACCTCCTGACCATCACATGCGGGACGCGCCCGCGCTTCTCCCAGCCTTGGAGCACAAAAAAAGGCGCGAGTTCAACTCGCGCCTTTTGTTGGCTGACAGCCGGGAAAATCACTGACCGTTATCGACGGTCGTCGACTTCCTTGTCGGTGTTGGCCGGAGGAATCAGATCCTCGGTGGTCAGGTTCAGCCAGATCAGCACCACGTTGGCGATGTAGATCGACGAGTAGGTACCCGCCAGTACACCGATGAACAGTGCGATGGAGAAACCGAACAGGTTGTCGCCACCGAAGAACAGCAGCGCCGCGATCGCCAGCAGAGTGGAGATCGACGTCGCCATGGTGCGCAGCAGGGTCTGAGTGGTCGAGATGTTGATGTTCTCGATCAGCGTCGCCTTGCGCAGCACGCGGAAGTTCTCACGCACCCGGTCGAAGACCACGATGGTGTCGTTCAGCGAGTAACCGATGATCGCCAGCACTGCCGCCAGTACTGTCAGATCGAAGGTGATCTGGAAGTACGAGAGGATACCCACGGTCACGATCACGTCGTGGATCAGCGACACAATGGCGCCGACCGCAAACTTCCACTGAAAGCGGAACGCCAGGTAGATCAGGATGCCGCCGAGCGCCAGCAGCATGCCGAGGCCGCCCTGGTCGCGCAGTTCTTCACCGACCTGCGGGCCGACGAACTCGACACGCTTGACCGTCGCCGGGTTGTCACCGCCGACCTTTTGAAGCGCTTCCGCTACTTGATGGCCCAACTGCGGGTCTTCACCCGGCATGCGCACCAACAGATCGGTCGTCGCACCGAAGTTCTGCACCACGGCTTCGTGATAACCGGAAGTCGCCAGTTGCTCGCGCACCTTGGTGACGTCGGCCGGACGCTCGTAGGTCAGCTCGATGAGCGTACCGCCGGTGAAGTCCAGGCCCCAGTTCATGCCCTTGGTAGCGACACTGAACAAGGCAATGACGGTAAGCAGCAATGTGACGCCGAACGCGAAGTTGCGAACGCCCATGAAGTTGATTGTACGTAACATGGCAGCCCCTTAAATCCACAACTTCTTGAAGTCACGTCCGCCAAAGATCAGGTTGACCATTGCGCGGGTCACCATGATGGCCGTGAACATCGAGGTAAAGATCCCGAGGGACATCGTCACTGCGAAACCCTTCACCGGGCCGGTGCCCATGGCGAAGAGAATGCCGCCGACCAGCAACGTGGTCAGGTTGGCGTCGAGAATCGCGGTGAATGCCCGGCCGAAGCCTTCGTTGATTGCCCGCTGCACAGTCATGCCGGCGGCGATCTCTTCACGAATCCGCGAGAAGATCAGTACGTTGGCGTCGACCGCCATACCCATCGTCAGGACGATACCGGCGATACCCGGCAGGGTCAGCGTGGCGCCCAGCAACGACATCAACGCCAGCAGCAGCACCATGTTCACCGCCAGCGCGACGGTGGCGATAACGCCGAAGAAGCGGTAGATGGCGATGATGAACAGCGATACGAACAGCATGCCCCACAGGGAAGCGTCGATACCTTTGGTGATGTTGTCAGCACCCAGGCTCGGACCGATTGTGCGCTCTTCAGCGAAGTACATCGGTGCAGCCAGACCACCGGCACGCAGCAGCAGTGCCAGCTCGGACGACTCACCCTGACCGTTCAGGCCAGTGATGCGGAATTGCGCACCCAGCGGCGACTGAATGGTCGCCAGGCTGATGATCTTCTTCTCTTCCTTGAACGTCTGCACCGCAACGTCTTTCTCGACGCCATCAACCACTTGCTTGGTGTAAGTGGTGACCGGACGCTGTTCGATGAAGATCACCGCCATGCTGCGGCCGACGTTGGAACGGGTCGCGCGGCTCATCAGCTCGCCACCGTGACCATCCAGACGGATGTTCACTTCAGGCGTGCCGTGCTCGCCGAAACCGGCCTTGGCGTCGGTGACCTGGTCACCGGTGATGATCAGGCCACGCTCGATCTGCGCTGGCGGACGGTTGCCTTCGCGGAATTCGAACGATTCGGAAGTGGCTTTCGAAGCGCCCGGCTCGGCGGCCAGACGGAACTCAAGGTTGGCCGTCTTGCCGAGAATACGCTTGGCTTCGGCAGTGTCCTGCACGCCCGGCAGCTCAACCACGATGCGGTTGGCGCCCTGACGCTGCACGATCGGTTCGGCAACACCCAGCTCGTTGACGCGGTTACGTACCGTGGTCAGGTTCTGCTTGATGGAGTATTCACGGATTTCCGCCAGCTTGGCCGGGGTCATCGCCAGACGCAGCACCGGTTGACCGTTGAGGTCGGCCGGAACAATGTCGAAATCGTTGAAATTCTTGCGGATCAGCGCACGGGCCTGTTCGCGGGAATCTTCATCGCTGAAGCCCAACTGAATGGCACCGCCCAGTTGCGGCAGGCTGCGATAGCGCAGCTTCTCTTTGCGCAGCAGGCTCTTGACGTCGCCTTCGTAGACTTTCAGGCGCGCATCGAGGGCTTTGTCCATGTCCACTTCGAGCAGGAAGTGCACACCACCGGACAAGTCCAGACCCAGCTTCATCGGGTGCGCACCGAGGTTGCGCAGCCATTGCGGGGTGGTCTGTGCCAGGTTCAGCGCGACGACGTAGTCATCACCCAATGCCTTGCGTACAACGTCCTTGGCCGGCAGCTGATCTTCAGCCTTGCTCAGACGGATCAGACCGCCCTTGCCGCCCGCCGTCAGCGTAGCCGCCTTGACGTTGATGCCGGACTCTTTCAGCGCTGTGCTGACGCGAACCAGATCGGCGTCATTGACCTGCAGAGCCGTGCTGGCGCCACTGATCTGAATCGCCGGGTCATCGGGGTAAAGATTGGGAGCGGAATAAATCAGACCGATCGCCAGCACCGCCAGGATCAGAATGTATTTCCACAGAGGGTATTTGTTCAGCATCACGCCGCCCGTTATGAACGCGGGGCGCCTTGCGCGCCCCGTCGATTGAGTAGAAGTTGTTGCTCTTAGATCGCTTTCAGCGTGCCTTTTGGCAGCGTGGCGGCGATGGCGCCTTTCTGGAACTTCATTTCCACGGTGTCGGAAACTTCCAGAACCACGAAGTCATCGGCAACCTTGGTGATCTTGCCGGCGATGCCGCCAGTGGTCACGACTTCGTCGCCCTTCTGCAGGCTGCTCAGCAGGTTCTTCTGCTCTTTGGCGCGCTTGGCCTGTGGACGCCAGATCATCAGGTAGAAGATGACCAGGAAGCCGACCAGGAAAATCCACTCGAAGCCGCCGCCCATTGGGCTTGCAGCAGCCGGTGCAGCTGCGTCAGCCATGGCGTTAGAGATAAAAAAGCTCATTTAGCACTCCAGTTGCAAATGTTGAATCTTGGGGTCAGAAAACTCAGTCCAAAGGCGGGACGGGAAGTCCGCGTTTGGCGTAGAAGGCATCGACAAAGGCGGCCAATGTACCCTGTTGAATAGCCTCGCGCAAACCAGCCATCAGCACCTGATAATGGCGCAAGTTATGGATGGTATTGAGCATGCTGCCGAGCATTTCGCCGCACTTGTCCAGGTGATGCAGATAAGCGCGCGAGAAGTTCTGGCAGGTGTAGCAATCGCAGGTCGGATCCAGCGGCGATTCATCATGGCGATGGAACGCGTTACGGATCTTCAGCACACCGGTATCGATGAACAGATGCCCATTGCGGGCATTACGGGTTGGCATCACGCAATCGAACATGTCCACCCCGCGGCGCACACCCTCAACCAGATCTTCCGGCTTGCCAACGCCCATAAGGTAACGAGGTTTGTCAGCGGGCATCTGGCCCGGCAGATAATCCAGCACCTTGATCATTTCGTGCTTCGGTTCGCCCACCGACAGACCGCCGATGGCGAGGCCGTCGAAGCCGATCTTGTCGAGGCCTTCGAGCGAGCGCATGCGCAGGTTTTCATGCATGCCGCCCTGAACGATGCCGAACAGCGCTGCGGTGTTGTCGCCGTGGGCATTCTTCGAACGCTGCGCCCAGCGCAGCGACAATTCCATCGATACGCGCGCGACGTCTTCGTCAGCCGGATACGGCGTGCATTCGTCGAAGATCATCACGATGTCGGAACCGAGATCGCGCTGCACCTGCATCGACTCTTCCGGGCCCATGAACACTTTGGCGCCGTCGACCGGAGAAGCGAAGGTCACGCCCTCCTCCTTGATCTTGCGCATCGCGCCGAGGCTGAACACCTGGAAACCGCCGGAGTCGGTGAGGATCGGGCCTTTCCACTGCATGAAATCGTGCAGGTCGCCGTGCTCCTTGATCACCTGAGTGCCGGGACGCAGCCACAGGTGAAAGGTGTTGCCCAGAATGATTTCCGCGCCCGTGGCGACGATGTCGCGCGGCAGCATGCCCTTGACCGTGCCGTAGGTGCCGACCGGCATGAACGCCGGGGTCTCGACGGTGCCACGGGGGAAGGTCAGGCGACCACGACGAGCCTTGCCATCGGTGGCCAGCAGCTCAAAGGACATTCGACATTCGCGACTCATTCTGTTTCCTCTGGGCCCGACTGTTCAGGGGCAGTTGGAGCGGGATTGCGGGTGATGAACATCGCATCCCCGTAACTGAAAAAGCGGTAGCCGTTTTCCACGGCGGCCTTGTAGGCAGCCATGGTTTCGGGATAACCGGCAAACGCGGAAACCAGCATCAACAGCGTGGATTCCGGCAAATGGAAATTGGTCACCAGGGCATCGACCACATGAAACGGCCGGCCCGGATAGATAAAGATGTCGGTGTCGCCACTGAACGGCTTGAGCACACCATCGCGCGCCGCACTTTCCAGCGAACGCACGCTGGTGGTGCCGACCGCAATTACCCGACCGCCACGCGCACGGCACGCAGCGACCGCATCGACCACGTCCTGGCCGACTTCCAGCCACTCGCTGTGCATGTGGTGATCTTCAATCTTCTCGACGCGCACCGGCTGGAACGTCCCCGCGCCCACATGCAACGTCACGAACGCAGTCTCGACGCCCTTGGCAGCAATCGCCTGCATAAGCGGCTCGTCGAAATGCAGCCCCGCCGTCGGCGCTGCGACCGCACCTAGACGCTGGGCATACACGGTCTGATAACGCTCGCGATCCGAGCCTTCATCCGGGCGGTCTATATAAGGAGGCAACGGCATGTGCCCGACACGGTCGAGCAGCGGCAAGACTTCCTCGGCAAAACCCAGCTCGAACAGCGCATCATGACGCGCGAGCATCTCGGCTTCGCCACCGCCGTCGATAAGGATCTTCGAACCCGGCTTCGGCGACTTGCTGGAGCGCACATGGGCCAGCACGCGGTGCGCATCGAGCACGCGCTCGATGAGAATTTCCAGCTTGCCGCCGGACGCTTTCTGCCCGAACAGCCGCGCCGGAATCACCCGGGTATTGTTGAACACCATCAAATCGCCCGGTCGCAAATGCTCAAGCAAATCAGTGAATTGACGGTGTGCCAGGGCGCCGCTCGGCCCATCAAGGGTCAGCAGGCGACTACCGCGACGCTCGGCCAACGGATGGCGGGCGATCAGCGAATCAGGAAGCTCGAAAGTAAAGTCAGCAACGCGCATGATGGGGTTCGTCTAGCAGGGCCGGAAAGTCTAGCGGAAATATCAAAAATTGACCATGAAACGTGATTGACCAACGGTAATCACCTCTCTATACTTCGCCGCCATTGAGCCCTGATGGCGGAATTGGTAGACGCGGCGGATTCAAAATCCGTTTTCGAAAGGAGTGGGAGTTCGAGTCTCCCTCGGGGCACCAACACAGAGAAAAAGGTCTTGCGAAAGCAAGGCCTTTTTTTTCGTCTGGTGGAAAGTGGTTGGTGCCTATCTGGCCTTCCTACCCAAGATCAAATCAGTTCCCGAAATCGGACGTGTGCCCACCCTACTCCTTGACTGCAAACATCCGATCAGCAATCTCCCGCCCCCGCTCCAACCCTTCCTCCGTCAACCATATCGATTTGTTCCGGTTCACCGGATTACTGATCAAACCCTGTTCGTGCAAGCGGTTCATGATCTCGAAGTCATAGCCCTTCCACGCATTGCCAGCGTCGGAGCTATAGGCTGCCAGGAGAGCAAGGACGGCGTCGTCGATCAGTTTCATGTCGTATTCCATGATGGTCACTCCGCTGATGTTCAGTGTTTGTAATCAAAGCGTCGTATCAAAGTGGATGTCAATGCTGCGCGAGCTTGTAGGTTTTAGATGCCCGATTGCTGGTTGCCTCGCATGCGATCCCCGCCCGTATAATCGCCCCCGCACGTCAAACCTCCTCTGGCGTTTCGCGCATTGGTTTCAAGCCCTTCACTTCACTGACAGACATCCCCATGGAAACCTCACTGGAAACCGTCGCCCTCTTCTCCCTCAAACTTGCCTACGAAGAAGAAGGCCTGAGCCCGATCCTGCGCGATGACATGGTCATGGGCGACTACCAAAAAGACGTTTTCGAATTGCTGGTGAAGCGCGGCGATGTCGAGTCCATTCAGTTCAAATTGAACGAATGCCTGAACCTGGCGCTGGATGCGCTTGGCGGGGTCGAGAAACCGTTGGGGCGGGAGTTGCGCAAGTTGTCGGTGGAGTTGGCTCAGGCGCGATCGGTGGAGCAACTGGGTAAGCCGCTCCTCGCGCTGAAGGGGTATTTGCGCGACATTCTTTGAGTGCCGCGCTACAGCCATGCCGCTATCTCTCCTCTCCTGTCAGCGACGTGCTTTCAGTACTCGAATATCCGTTGGGAAGCCGTCAGCGCCAGCCAGTTTTTTCCAGCCCATGTATTGAAATTCGCCATTGGGATCAATGTAGTCCCCCTTCTCTGGTTGCCCTCCGCCAACTATCGCCACACGCTTCACTTCGCCACAGCCGCCATCCGACGGGCGAACGGTGTAGATCACATACGGCTTCACGTATTGCGTGGCGCGGAAGTATTGGCCGCAGACTTCGTCGACGGTGATCAGCATGGTTTTCAGGCGGGCTTCGCCGTCGGTGTCTTCGTGCAGTTTCAGGAAGGAGATGTCGCCGACGTCGCTGTAGCCGAGGGAACGGGCGCGTTGATAGGCGGGGGAGTTCTGGTGCGCAATTCGGCCCTCCTCCACACCGCGTTGCATTTGCGCGGCGAACTCGGCTTTGCCTTGGGCCAGGGTTGCCTCAGCGTGGGCGGCGACGTTTTCGCAGTGGGCGTACTCGCTGGAGTCGAGGTGTTGCGGTAGCAGATTAAGGCGGCGCTCGTTCATGGAAGCGAGGCTGTCTTGCAGGCCCGACGTGGCTGCATAGGCAGCGGAGACGCGACCGCTCTGGACGTCGGCGATTGTCTCCTGCATCCGCTGGCAATTGGCGAGGTAGTAACCCCAGCTGGCTTGCGGGTGTTCTTTCGCGAAGCAGAAGGCTGGGGTAATGGAGACGGCAAGGGTGAGAGCGCCGAGCAGTTGCAGCAAACGGGTTGTGGAAAACATGGGTAGTCCATTACAGAGAAGGCATGGCGGGACGCTACTATTTTGCTATCGTGCCGTCCACTCTCTACAGGCGAGCAAGTTGCCGCCTCTGTCTCGTAGCCAGGAAAGAAATCCGATGGATGCTGTGTTGTGTTTGGTAGTCATGGCTGCAATGTGGTTCTGGGTGGTGCGACAGCGCGGGCATTGGAATCTGTTGTTGGCAAACCTTGCCGGAGCGGGCAGCGCTGTGGTGGTCGGCATTGTCTTCACGCTGTTTTATGACGGGCTGTTCGGCACCACCATGGCAGCGCCGGGACTGCATAACAGCCTGGTGGTGTTCATGACCAGCGCGGGCGTTCTGGCGGGTGTGTGGTTGTGGATCGCCAAGCGTCGACAGCCGGCGCATCCGGTTGCACGTCAACTGCTGGCGGGCGCCTGTGGCGTTGCCGCAGGCATGGTCACGTTGATTTTTCTGGCGGCGAATTATTTTCCGCAACCGTAGCCGGACGGCGCGTCTATTTTGCTATCTTGCCGCGCATCGTCGGCGCTTGCTGATCGTCTCGCGCCGCGTTTGGATTGTTGAAAGTTAAGGAAAGGACCAAATGGAGTTTCTGCGTTTTCTGGCGTTCGTCGCTGTCTGGGGTTTCATGTGGCGCTGGGTTGTGAAGAACCGCGGCAGCTGGAATATTTTCTACGGCAACATCGTTGGCGCGGCGGGCGGCTTCATAGTCGGGCTGGTGATGTTGTCGATCACGTTTTCGCTGTTTCCTTCGTCGTTCGATCACGAGGCGGCGCAGGCGCAAAACACGTCAGTCGTCGAGTCGACCTCTGTGTTGCCTGAAGCCGAGGCAGTCACGCCCGCCACCGAGCTGAAAGATGCGCCGGTTTTTGCTGCCATTGAGGCGGACGACAAGCCTTCTCCCACCGACTCCGCACTGCTACCGAATTACGCCAGCCGGGCGCCGAAATCGATGCCGGTGCAGACGGTGCTGGATCAAAGCGACTATGACGGTCGCATGGCTCTGGCCGCGCTGAACAAGAAGTTGCGCGGCGACGCACAGGCCGACAAGTCGATGATCGCGTATGTCATGTGCAGCCCGTTTGTCACCAGCACCCTGCGTTATCCCGCTTCGGCGCGTTTTGCTGACAGCAAAGCGCTGGTCAGTCATCGCTACAAGGATCAGGTCTACAGCTTCAGCAACAGCGTCACTGCGCGCAACATGAATGGCGACGATGTCACCTACCGTTTCGATTGCTCCGTGCAGGAATTGCCACGGGTTGATGCGACGGCTGGGGAGTGGCGTTTGCTGGCGCTGAAACTGCAAAAAGCCGACTCTTAAGGCTGATTTAAGGGATCAAGGCGCCGGCTGCGCTATCATCGCCGGCCTGTGCGCCTTGAACTTTATCCTCAATGTTTCCAACACCCGATAACCTGATCTCGCTGCCTCCTGTCCTGGCCGGCCCGCTGCTGCGGCGGCTGGAGCCGACGCGCCTGGTGCTGTGGCTGGTGGGCTCGCGTGAACTGGCGCTGACCTTGCGCCTGCAAGGTGTAGGAGATATTCCGCTCGACTCAGAGAAATGCACGGTCATTGCCGTAGGCCGTCATGCGTTCGTGCATCTGATCGACGTTCAACTTGAAAGCGCCCTGCCCTGCGACACGTTTAGCGCTTACGACCTGCTGATCGACGACGCCATCGGTATGGCTGAGTGGGCGCCTCACCTGCTTTACCCCGGCGCTACCTGCGCGAACCTCGTCGTGCGTTCGCGGATCGACCAATTGCTCCACGGCTCCTGCCGCAAGCCCCATCATCCGGCAACCGATGGCTTGCTCTGCGTCGATCAATTGCTGGCCGACGAAACCGATGCGCAACGACGTCCGGCGTTGCTGATGATGAGCGGTGATCAGGTCTATGCCGACGACGTCGCCGGGCCGATGCTGCGGGCGATTCATGCCCTGATCGAGCGTCTGGGTCTGTTCGATGAGCGCCTTGACGGTGCCGTGGTCAGCGACAGCGCCAAGCTCTATGAGCACCCGGCCAGCTACTACCACCGTGCGGATTTGTTACCGGCGCTGGAGAGCAACGAGACCTTGCGCGAGCGATTTTTCGGTGGCGCGCGTAAGCCGATTTTCACCAGCAGCAGCGCCGACAATCACCTGGTGACATTCGCCGAAGTCATGGCCATGTACATGCTGGTGTGGTCGCCGACGCCGTGGTCGCTGATCAATCCGAGCGCGCCGACGCTGACGCCGGAACGCCGCAAGCGCTACAACCTCGAGCAGACGCGCATCGATGCCTTCAAGGCGGGCCTGGGCAACGTCGCGCGGGCGCTGGCGCATCTGTCGAGCCTGATGATTTTCGATGATCACGACATCACCGATGACTGGAATCTCTCCGCGCAATGGGAGGAAACCGCCTACGGCCATCCGTTCTCCAAGCGCATCATTGGCAATGCGCTGATTGCTTATCTGTTGTGTCAGGGCTGGGGCAACAATCCGGATGCCTTCAAAGGAATGCTGGAGCAGACCGCGCAACTGAGCGCCAGTGGCGAAGACGGCTATCTGGACATGCCGGTGCAGGACGATCTGATTGATCAATTGCTGCGTTTTCAACAGTGGCATTTTGTGTTGCCGAGCAGTCCGGCGCTGGTGGTGATCGACACGCGCACCCGGCGCTGGCGCAGCGAGATGGCGCTCAAGCAACCATCGGGCCTGCTCGACTGGGAAGCCTTGAGCGAACTGCAACAGGAACTGCTCGATCACCCTTCGGCAATCATCGTGTCGCCGGCGCCGATCTTTGGCGTCAAGCTGATTGAAACCGTGCAGAAGGTGTTCAGCTGGTGCGGTTATCCGCTGCTGGTCGACGCGGAAAACTGGATGGCCCATCGCGGCGCGGCACAGGTGATCCTGAACATTTTCCGACACTCGCGCACACCGGGGAACTACGTGGTGCTGTCCGGCGATGTGCATTATTCCTTCGTCTACGAAGTCCTGATCCGCCACCGCAAGGCCGGCCCACGGATCTGGCAGATCACCAGCAGCGGCATCAAGAACGAATTCCCGCCAACGCTGCTGGAATGGTTCGACCGCCTCAACCGCTGGCTCTACTCACCGCGCTCGCCATTGAACTGGTTCACCAAACGCCGCCTGATGCGCATCGTCCCGTATACGCCGGAACATGCCGAGGCCGGGGAGCGGCTGTGGAATTCGGCGGGGATTGGACAGGTGTTTTTCAATGAACAGGGGCAACCGAGCGAGATTGTTCAGCACAACTCGAATGGGGCGGAGAAGACGAGGATGCTGGCGCCGGAGTTGGGAGATGGGCCAGACTGAAACCAGATCTGAGCATAGGTGGAGGGCCCGGCAACGGGCACTCCACCTGCTGACAATTGCAGCAGATAAGGATTACAAGCCTCTCGGAAACGTCTCCGAAGTGCTTAAGTGATACTGGGCGCAATCACAGTCGACCTCGCTGTGTACCAACCACTCGCAGGCCCACATCATGCAAACCATCACCTTCAGCAAAACCACAGCTCACCTGGCCTTGTCGATGGACCAAGCAACCAATGATCGCGAACCGTTGCTGATTACCAGGCGCGGTGCCGAACCGGTTGTGATGATAGGTCTGACTGACTATGAGTCACTTTTGCGGACAGTCAATTCGCTGTCCTTACCAGACACTCCGCAGCAGTGATTATGCAGATAGGGCTGACGACAACGCCCGCCCAACCCCTCTGACAATCATCCCCACCTCGCGCTCATCAATCGTCAGCGGCGGGAGCAACCTGATGGTCTTGCCACGAGTCACGTTGATCAACAAGCCATGATCGCGCGCGGCGATCAGCGTCAGGTCGCGCACCGGTTGTTTCAGTTCGATACCGATCATCAGGCCCTGCCCCCGGATTGCCAGCACGTTCGGGTTGTCTGCCAATTCGGCGCGCAAGCGTTCCAGCAGCCGTGCGCCCTGCACCCGCGCATTCTCCAGCAAACCTTGTTCTTCGATGATGTCCAGGACCGTGCAGCCGACCCGGCAGGCCAGCGGATTGCCGCCGAAAGTGCTGCCGTGGCTGCCCGGGGTGAACAAATCCGCCGCGCGGCCACGGGCCAGGCAGGCGCCGATCGGCACGCCATTGCCAAGGCCTTTGGCCAAAGTCATGACATCGGGCACGATGCCTTCGTGCTGAAAGGCGAACCACTGCCCGGTACGGCCGATGCCGGTCTGGATTTCATCGAGCATCAGCAGCCACGCGTGGCGATTGCACAGGTCGCGCAGGGCCTTGAGATAACCCGGCGGCGCGATTTGTACGCCGCTTTCGCCCTGAATCGGCTCGACCAGAATCGCCACGATGCGCGCGCCGTGTTTGCGCTGTATTTGCTCCAGCGCCGGGAGATCGCCGAAAGGCACTTTGACGAAATCCCCCGGCAGTTCGTTGAATCCCAGCCGCACGGCCGGGCCATCGCTGGCAGACAGCGTGCCGAGGGTGCGGCCATGAAACGCGTTGGCCATGACCACCACCAGCGGCTGCTCGATGCCTTTGCGCCAGCCGTACAGACGCGCCAGTTTCAGTGCCGTCTCGTTCGCTTCGGCGCCGGAGTTGTTGAAGAACGCGCGCTCCATCCCCGACAACGCCGTCAGCCGTTTGGCCAGTTGTTGCTGCCAGTCGATGCTGTACAGGTTTGAGGTGTGCAGCAGCAGCCCCGCTTGCTCACTGATCGCCGCGACGATGCGCGGATGCGAGTGGCCGACATTGGTCACTGCGACACCGGCAACGGCATCCAGATATTCGCGCCCCGCCTGATCCCACAGGCGCGTGCCCAGGCCCTTGGTGAAACTCAGGGCCAGGGGTTGGTAGGTGTTCATCAGGGCGGCGGTCATGACGCGAAACTCCATTGCAGGTCGGTGTATTTGCAGTATGGTTAGCCACCTGAGCTGGATAAACTCGGAAAAACTTCAATCATTTAAAAGCCGAGCTTGATAATGGATTTGTTTCAGTCGATGGGCGTGTACGTCAAAGTGGTCGAAACCGGGAGCATGACGGCCGCCGCTGCGAAGTGCGAAATGTCGACGACGATGGTGGGCAATCATCTGCGCGCGCTGGAGCAACGGCTCGGCGTGCAACTGCTGCAACGCACCACGCGCCGCCAGCGCCTGACCGAATTCGGCAGCGTCTATTATCAGCGCTGCCTGGAAGTGCTCGGCCTGGTGGCCGACTCCGAACGCCTTGCCGAACAAGCGTCGGACGAGCCGCGCGGTTTGCTTCGTATCACCGCGCCGCTGACCTTCGGCGTCGAACGACTGACCCCGGCCCTCAGCGAATACTCCTTGCTCTATCCGCAAGTGAAGCTTGACGTGGTGCTGACCAACAGCCGTCCGGATCTGCTGGAGAACGGCCTCGATGTCGCATTCCGCCTAGGCAATTTCGACCAATCCAACCTGATCGCCCGGCCTTTGATCGACTACACTCTGACGGTCTGCGCCTCCCCCGAATACATCGCGCGGCGCGGCATGCCGCACACGCCACAGGATTTGCAGCAACACGATTGCCTGTCCTTCGCCTACCCGGCTGGGGATGACTGGCAATCGGTGGAAAAACGCTGGCGTCTGAGCGGCCCGGAAGGTGAAGTCCTCGTCGACGTCAGCGGGCCGATGCTGATCAACAGCTCCGCCGGTCTGCACCAGGCGGCGCGCAACGGCATGGGCATCATGATGCTGCCCGACGCGCTGGTGGAGCAGGATCTGCGCGACGGCAAACTGGTCAGGGTAATGACGGACTACCAACCGCCGAGCAGGCCGATGCATCTGTTGTATGCACAGGATCGCTATCGACTGCCGAAGCTGAGACGGTTTGTCGAGTTTGCGATGCGTACGTGGGGCAAGCCTGACGTCGGCCGGCCGTAATCGATCACGATGGAAATTGATAAGGATTTGAATATCCCATGAACGATAGCCTTACCGTGCGCGACTTGCATTCCGGCGAAACAGAATCGGCGAGGCTGTTTCTTGGCCAGCATGGCTGGGGCCATCGCATTGGCGATGCCGAATCTTTTGCCAGCTTGATTCACAATTCGCAGCGCACAGTTGTTGCGCTCTTAGGCGAGCAAATTGTCGGTTTCGCTCGAGCAATTACCGATGAGGTCTCCAACGGCTATCTGTCTATGGTGGTGGTCGATGACCAGCATCGGCGCAAGGGAATCGGGCGGGCACTGGTGGAGTACGTCATGGGTGACAACCCGGACATCACCTGGGTGCTGCGCGCTGGACGCGAAGGCGCTGAAGCTTTTTTCGCCAGCCTGGGCTTCCAGATCTCAGTCATTGCCATGGAACGTCCGCGCCGCCAATAGCGCGCAGTGGAAAAATCCCGACCACCAAACCGTTGCTCCGTGACAACGCCGCCCCGCTCCCCTAAATTAGTCGGCCTGAAAAAGACCTCGTGCTTTCTCGCCTCAACTCAAGTTAAAAAAGTAGTGAAATTTCAATGTCCGATTTCAACACCGCTGAATCCGTAGTCACCCAGTCGTCCAAAGCGGAATACGAAAACTCCATCAATCTTTCACAACACCTGCCTCAAGCCAAAATCATCAGCGAGATGGTTCTGGACGCGTTCCAGTCGACCCGCGAAAGCGACCAGATCCGCGAATTGCGTGCGGCGATCCGTCAGGCGCATGACAGCTTTGATGACGACAAGGCGTACGAGCTGATGGGCGAACTCAAGCGCCTGAAAGACGCCGAGGCAGCGGACATCGCCGCGCTGGAAGACCTGAGCAGCAAGTTCTCGATCGGGCGCATTCTGTCCAGCTTCAAGGACGATCCGGCGTTTCAGGAAATCGTTTATGGTCTGGCGCTTAAAGTGCTGAATCAGACCCATCAGGCGATCAGCAATCCGAGCGGCGGCAAGAGCAAGGCCGCCAAAAAGAAAGAAGTGGAAATCTTCACCATCAGCAAGGATGGCGCCAGCGTGACCCTGCCAATGCGCACGCCGCGTTCGCGCCTGAATGTTGATCGTGAGGCACTGGAATTCCTCGGTTTCACCTTTGTCGGTGAAGGCGATGAAGCCGAGCTGGAGAGCGAAACCTTCGTCGATAACGCCGGTACGGAACAGGCGGTGAACCGCAAGAACATCATCACCGCACTGCAGCAGCAGATGGCGTTTGATGGTTACAGCATCGCGGCGCAGTAATCTGCCAAGCGCTTGTGAAAAAACCCCGCACTGAGATTCAGGCGGGGCTTTACGTTGTCCGGCTTGTGATTCGTGAGGAGGCGAAAATCGTCGCCCCTCATCGGAACGCCGCCCGCCCAGCCCTCTCCCGAGGGAGAGGGAGCCGACTTGTGTGATTTTCAAACCTGAGTTCGGCTCGGTATTTCAGGTCGGCGTATATCTTGAGAGCCCCTCAGTCAGTCCCCTCTCCCTCCGGGAGAGGGTTAGGGTGAGGGCAAACCGCTAACCCCCCCCTCAAGCCGAAGGATGCAACGCCGCAATCATGTCCACTTCAATCGCCGCATTCTTCGGCAACTGATACACGCCGATGGTCGTGCGCGTATGCCGTCCGGCATCGCCCAGCACATGGCTGAACACGTCCGAAGCGCCGTTGGCCACTTCGCTCAGGTCGACAAAGTCAGCAGTCGACTTCACATACACCGTGACCCGCAACAACGCGCGAATCTTGTCCAGCGAACCGACCGCATCGACGATCAGCGCCAGGCAACGCATGGCGCTGATGCTCGCCGCTGCTTGTGCATCCTTGAGGTTCAATTCCAGCCCCACGCGACCGGGATAGAGAATCTTGCCATTGACCCGCGGCACCATGCCGCTGATGTACAGCTCATCGTGATGACGGATCAGCGGCGCGTAATTGCCACCGGCGGTGTTCTCGCCATAGATGTCGTAGTTGAGTTCTTCGGCCAGGGCGATAAAGCGCTCATCGCAGGTCATCCGTTCGGTCATTGCGCCCAGCCTTTTGATCAATGCACGGGTTAGGACAGTCGAGCACCGGTGGATGGCTTGGAGCTACTACTGTCGAGGTTGGATCCGAATCTAGGTCTTTTACCGAATGGCCGCAACCGCAAACTGTGGGAGCGAGCCTGCTCGCGAATGGCAGCCCCTGAACGAGCATATTTCAGCCAACAAAAAACCCCGCACATCTCTCAACGTGCGGGGTTTTTCCTGAAGCCTGCAACCTTACGGCGCGTACGTCAGCAACAGCTCTGTCGGCACCTTGAAGTCCAGGGACATCATGACGCTCAACGCAGTGATGGTGAAGATCGAGAACACGAACAGCTTGCGTGCCCAGACGGTGTCATCGACTGCCTTGTAGCCGGTCCAGGCCATGTACAGCCAGTACATGCCCATGGCGGCGGCGACGGCGAGGTAGCTCATGCCGGCGTAGCCGCTGAAGGTCAGCATCAAGGTCGCCACGAGGAACGCCAGGATGTAGAACAAGATGTGCTTCTTCGCCACTTGAATGCCGCGTTTCACTGGCAGCACCGGAATCGATGCGGCCAGGTAATCGTTGAAACGGAAAATCGCGATGGCGTAGGAATGCGGCATCTGCCACAGGCTGAACATCACCAGCAGGGTCAGTGCGGCCATGTCGAAGCTGTTGGTCACGGCAACGTAACCGATCACTGGCGGCATGGCGCCCGACAGACTGCCCACCAGCGTGCCGTGAACCGACTTGCGCTTGAGGTACAGGCTGTAGAAGCCAACGTAGATGATGAAGCCGATTACTGCGAACAAGGCAGCCAACGGGTTGGCCACCTTGTACAACAAGGCAACGCCGAGAACACCCAGAATGGTCGCGTAAACCAGGGCCAGTTTCAGGGAGATGAGGCCCTGGACCAGCACACGGTTCTTGGTGCGTTCCATCTTCAGGTCGATGTCGCGGTCGATGCAGTTGTTGAACACGCAACCGGAGGCCACGACCAGGGAAGTACCGATCATGGCGGCCAGAAACACCGCCAGATCGACATGCCCTTTCGAGGCCAGGAAGAACCCGCCTGCCACAGAAAGCACGTTACCGAAAATGATCCCCGGTTTGGTGATTTGGATAAAGTGCTTGAGCGACATCGGGTCTACCTCACTTCGCCATCATGTACGTGTGGATGCTGAACATGATCCACAGCGACAGGCCAACCAGCAGCACGATCACAATCGCCGTAAAGACGAATGCGATCACGTTGTTACGCTGTGCAATGGAACGGTCCAGGTGCAGGAAGTAATACAGGTGAACGATCACCTGGATCACTGCGAACAGCAGAACGATTGCCAGCGTCGTCGACTTCGGCAGGGTCGGGTACATCACCAGACCGAACGGAATGACGGTCAGAATTACCGACAGGATGAAGCCGATGGCGTACGACTTGACGCTGCCGTGGCCAGCATCGTGGCTGTCATGGGAGTGTGCGTTAGCCATTACAGAGTCCCCATCAGGTAAACAACGGTGAAGACGCAGATCCAGACCACGTCCAGGAAGTGCCAGAACAGGCTCAGGCAGCTCAGACGGGTCTTGTTGGTCGACGTCAGGCCATGCTTGTTGACCTGATACATCATGATGCCCATCCAGATCAGACCGGCCGAAACGTGCAGACCGTGGGTACCGACCAGGGTGAAGAACGCCGACAGGAAGCCCGAACGGCTAGGACCGAAGCCCTCGGAGATCAGCAGGTGGAACTCGTTGATCTCCATGGCGATGAAGCCCGCGCCGAGCAGGAAGGTCATGAACAACCAGCCCAGGACCGCCTGCTTCTTGCCCTTGTACAGCGCCAGCATGGCAAAGCCGTAGGTGATCGAACTGAACAACAGCAGAGCGGTTTCGCCCAGCACGTAAGGCAGTTCGAAGATCTCGTGGCCCGACGGGCCACCGGCAACGTTGTTTACCAGTACTGCGTACACCGCGAAGATCGACGCAAACAGAATGCAGTCGGTCATCAGGTAGAGCCAGAAACCGTATACGGTCATCTCGCCCGAGTCGTGGTGATGGTCATCGTGCCCATGGTCACCATGGGCGTGTCCAACATTGGTCACTAAGTTCGACATGGTTTAAGCCTGTTCCAACGAGGTTTCAACACGGGTGGCATTGGCCGGGATTTTCCCTGCCGCGACCAGACGCTTGTGCTGCTCGGCTTCGATACGCTCGATCGTTTCAACCGGAACCATATAGCCCTGGTCGTCACGTGCAGCGTGGATCACGAAGTAAACGACGGTGCCCACCAGGCTCGCGATCGCCAGCCACCAGATGTGCCAGATCATCGCGAAACCGAAGACGGTCAACAGCGCGCCCATCACCACGCCAGTGGCGGTGTTGTTCGGCATGTGGATCGGCTCGTACTTGGCCGGACGCTGGTACGCAGTACCGTTTTCCTTGGCTTCGGTGAACGGGTCGATGCAGTCAGCCTTAGGCAGCACAGCGAAGTTGTAGAACGGTGGTGGCGACGAGGTCGACCATTCCAGGGTGTGTGCATTCCACGGGTCACCGTGATCGCAAACGTTCTCTGGCTTGTTGCGGTCACGCACACTGACGTACAGCTGGATCAGTTGGCAGGCGATACCGACAGCGATCATCACCGCACCGAACATGGCAACGTACAGGTACGGTACCCACTCAGGGTTGGTGGTGGCGTTCAGACGACGGGTCATGCCCATGAAGCCCAGTGCATAGAGCGGCATGAACGCGACGAAGAAGCCCGAGATCCAGAACCAGAACGCTGCTTTACCCCAGCCTTCGTGCAGCTTGAAGCCGAACGCTTTCGGGAAGTAGAACGCGAAGCCAGCGATGTAACCGAATACCGCACCGCCGATGATCACGTTGTGGAAGTGCGCGATCACGAACAGGCTGTTGTGCAGCACGAAGTCAGCACCCGGGATGGCCAGCAGTACGCCGGTCATGCCGCCGATCGCGAAGGTCACCATGAAGCCCAGAGTCCACATTACCTGGCTGGTGAAGCGCAGACGGCCCTGGTAGATGGTGAACAGCCAGTTGAACAGCTTCACACCCGTCGGGATGGAAATCAGCATCGTCGCCAGACCGAAGAAGGCGTTGACGCTTGCACCCGAACCCATGGTGAAGAAGTGGTGCAGCCAGACCATGAAGCCCAGTACCGAGATCGCGCCCGAGGCGTAGATCATCGAGTGGTGGCCGAACAGTTTCTTGCCGGTGAAGGCCGAGATCACTTCCGAGAAGATGCCGAAGGCCGGCAGGATCAGGATGTAAACCTCAGGGTGGCCCCACGCCCAGAACAGGTTGACGTACATCATCGGATTGCCACCAAGTTCATTGGTGAAAATGTGGAAATCCATGTAACGGTCAAGGGTCAGCAGTGCCAGGGTAGCGGTCAGGATCGGGAACGAAGCCACGATCAGAACGTTTGCCCAGGTGCAGGTCCAGGTGAAGATCGGCATGTCCATCAGTTTCATGCCAGGGGTACGCATTTTCAGTACGGTCGCGAGGAAGTTGACCCCGGTTAACGTCGTACCCAATCCGGATAGCTGTAGCGCCCAGATGTAGTAATCCATACCCACGCCAGGGCTGTATTGCAGACCCGACAGCGGCGGATACGCAACCCAACCGGTCTTGGCGAATTCACCGATACCCAGCGACAGGTTGATCAGCACAACGCCGGACACCAGCAGCCAGAAGCTCAGGGAGTTCAGGAACGGGAACGCAACGTCACGCGCGCCGATCTGCAGCGGCACTGCAAGGTTCATCAGGCCGGTGAAGAATGGCATCGCCATGAAGATGATCATGATCACACCGTGAGCGGTGAAGATCTGGTCATAGTGTTCAGGTGGCAGGTAGCCAGGCGAACCCTCGGTGGCCATGGCCAGCTGGGTACGCATCATGATCGCATCGGCAAAGCCGCGCAGCAGCATGACCATGGCGACGATGATGTACATCACGCCGATTTTCTTGTGGTCGACCGAAGTCAGCCACTCGGTCCACAGGTACGTCCACTTCTTGAAGTAAGTGATCGCAGCGAACAGCGCCAGACCACCGAGGGCGATCATGGCGATGGTCACCATCACGATCGGCTCGTGGAATGGGACTGCTTCCCAACTTAATTTACCAAACATCGTTTACTCCTCTGCCCCGGCAGCTGAATGCGAACCCGCGTCAATATCCGTGGCCGCCACTTCTTTCTCTTTCTTCTCGTGCTTCAGCGGCTTGCCCGGCTTCATACCTTCGTACTTGTCGACGATGATCTGGAACTGGTTCGGCGTGACCGACGAGTAGAGTTCGACTGGGTTGTTCTGGCTCGGTTTGGCCAGGGCCGCGTATTCAGCCTGATCAAGCTGTTTAGGCGACTTCTTGACTTCACTTACCCAGGCGTCGAAATCTTCCTGAGTGGTGGAGATAGCCTTGAATTTCATACCGGTGAAACCGGCACCGCTGTAGTTGGCGGAGATACCGTCCATTTCAGCGTTGCGGTCAGCGATCAGGTGCAGCTTGGTCTGCATGCCCGCCATCGCGTAGATCTGGCCGCCCAGGCCCGGGATGAAGAACGAGTTCATCACGGCATCGGAGGTGATCTTGAAGTTGATTGGCGTATGCGCCGGGAACACGATCTTGTTGACCGTGGCAATGCCTTGTTCCGGGTAGATGAACAGCCACTTCCAGTCCAGCGCGACGACTTCGATGGTCACCGGCTTGACGTCAGACTCGATCGGACGATACGGGTCCAGCTCGTGAGTCGAGATGTAAGTGATGTAGCCCAGGGCGATGATGATCAGCACCGGGATGGTCCATACGGCCACTTCGATCTTGGTCGAGTGCGACCACTTCGGCGTGTACACGGCGTTCTTGTTCGAAGCGCGGTACTTCCAGGCAAACAGGAAGGTCATGACGATGACCGGCACGACGACCAACAGCATCAGCAGCGTGGCGGTGATGATCAGGTTGCGCTGTTCCAGGCCGACCTGGCCCGTTGGATTGAGCAAGGTCATGTTGCAGCCTCCCAGCAACAACGTGCCGAGCAGCGGCACTAGGCCTAGTAATCTGGGGTACCTGTTTTTACTCATCTCACGACCTCTAAAGCAGCTTGCGCAATGCAGTTGGGTTTTGATCGCCAACACTTCACCCTGCCAAGGGTTGGCATTTTCTTTGGATTGAATAAGGGCCGCCCGTCGCGCGTCTGACGCTCGACAAAACCTTGGGACAGCGTTCAGTTCTTATTCGAATTCGTGGTCAAAGGCCTTGTTACAGACCAATTCCATTTGGTGCGGAAAATTGGAAAGGCACCGACACCAGGGTGTCTCGAAAGCCTCGCGGCTCGCTCGACACCCGACCTCCTGATCAGTTCCTTGATAAAGGCTGAACAGCGTCGGGAATTCAGTGCGGGCGATTGTAGATAGGTAGCGCCCTATACACCATGTCTTATCCCGAAATAATTTTTATCACTCAGAGCAACAATCCATCGCCATTTTTGCAAAAGTTGCGCAAGTTATCGAAAGCGTTTCTCAATAAAAGCAGCAAAATCCGTCAGCAAAACCGCCTCAAATCAGACAGCTCTGCACCCGATCTACAAACGCTGGAGCGGCGCAAAGCCCGATATTCCAAGGGCTTCGTCCATCTGCCGGCGCCTGTTAAAACTGCCTGCTCTGGTACGTCCGTGCTGAAGCCCGAAAACGCTGAAACTGGCCAATGTTTTTATGTAACAGTCGGCCAATCCGCCGCATCCCGAGTCCCTGCGACAGCCCCTGTGTGACAACATGTCGCACATTTGCCGCACGCTTCATTGCCGTTCGTCACGGTGTTTTCACAAACGCTCTGAAATGCAAAACGCCCCGATTTTCAGCAGCGAAAATCGGGGCATTTTGTTTATCGGCAGCTCTGCCGAGAAGTTGACTTCAGTGCAGCGCTTTTCGATTACGCGAAGTCAGCAGAGGCACCAGAATGACCACCAGCACGAACGCCACCAGCGCCCATTGCGCCAGCGACAGACCGAGGATCGGCGGATACGGCGTCGAGCAGAAACCGTCAACCTGGAAGCCCAGCGGGAAGATCTTTGCCAGCGGCAGATCATCGACAATCGGCTGCAGCACATCGACGCCACAGCTCACCGCCGGATAGAACTGCGTATAGACGTGATGCCCGGCCACACCGGCCCCGGCAATCGCACAGATCACCACCAGCGTCTCGAACACAGTGATGCTGCGACGGCTGCGCATGCCCGCACCGATGAAGGCGAACAGTGCAATCAGCAACAGTGCATAGCGCTGCAGGATGCACAGCGGGCAAGGTGCTTCGCCGAGCACGACCTGCATGTAAAGTGCGCCGCCGATCAACGCCAGGCAGATGATCCCCAGCAACACCAGATAGCGCCGCTCACGCCCCAACCGCATCGTTTCCTCGCTCATTGCCTTTCCTTTGTAAGTCCATGGTCCAGCCGGCCGGCGGCTGAAATTGTCGCAAGTCTACACCGGGGCAATAAACGATAGAGCGGTTAAGGAATGATTAACCAACATGGCTTTGCGGCGCGCAGAAGATTCGCGTGCAGGCTCGCTCCCACCGGACCTGCGTCGAACGCAAATCCGGTGGGAGCGAGCCTGCTCGCGAACGAGACAACTCGGTCTCGGGTCACTCCAAAGCAGCAGCCGGGCCGAAGAACTCGTAACGGCTCTGTTTCTCCGGAACGCCCAACGCTTTCAGATGCCGCTTGATCGCGCCCATGAACCCTTTCGGTCCGAGGAAGTACGCATCGACATCGCGCTGTACCGGCAGCCACTGGCCGAGCAGTTCTTCGCTGAGCAGGCCAACCTTGTCCGCCGCCGGGCTGACGCCATCCTCTTCGGCGTAGCAATAGAAGCGCTTGAGTTGCGGATGACGCGCCGCGAGCCCATCGACCCAGTCGCGGAACGCATGGACGCTGCCATTGCGCGCGCAGTGGATAAAGTGCACCGGACGTTCGGTGGCCAGCGCGGCTTCCAGCATCGCCAGCGTCGGGGTGATGCCGACGCCGCCGCTGATCAGCACCAGCGGCTTGTCGCTGGCCGCCAGGGTGAATTCGCCCGACGGCGGGAACAGTTGGATGCTCGCGCCGACGTGCAGTTGATCATGCAGGTAGTTGGACGCGCGACCATTCGGTTCACGCTTGACGCTGATGCGGTACTGACCGTTACTGGCCAGTGCCGACAGCGAATAGTTGCGACGGATTTCTTCGCCGTCGAGGATCAGCTTCATGCCGATGTACTGACCCGGTTCGGCCGCAAGAATCGGCCCTTTGTCTGCCGGTTCGAAGTAGAACGAGGTGATTTCCGCGCTCTCTTGCACCTTCGCCGCAACGATGAATTCACGCGCACCGCGCCAGCCGCCGACGGCGTGTTCCTTCTGGTCATAGATCGCGGCTTCCGCGCCGATCAGGATGTCGGCCAGTTGCCCGTACGCAGCGCCCCAGGCACTCATCACCTCAGGCGTGGCGATCTCTTCGCCGAGCACTTCGGAAATGGCGCGCAGCAGGCAGGTGCCGACGATCGGGTAATGCTCCGGCAGAATCTGTAGAGCGACGTGTTTGTTGATGATCTTCGCCACCAGATCGCCCAACTGGTCGAGCTGATCGATGTGCCGGGCGTACATCAGCACGCCGTTGGCCAAGGCACGCGGCTGATCGCCACTGGCCTGATGCGCCTGGTTGAACAGCGGGCGCACTTGCGGGTATTCGGAGAGCATCATGCGGTAGAAATGCGTGATCAACGCCTCGCCGCCGCTTTCCAGCAGAGGCACGGTGGATTTGACGATGGCACGATCCTGGACGCTAAGCATAAGGTGACTCCTGCGCTTTCTTGAAAGATTGCCTTGGAGATATCAGTTTTCGTGCCAACCAATTAATCCTTTAAATTCAATAGGTTGAAATCTGCGTAGTCATTTCGACACAAATGAACGTATAGTCATCGCGACTACACCTTGTCTCTTTGACTACATAACCATGACCGCCAAATCCCTACTTACCGCCCTGCTTCCTCTGGTCGCCGACCTGTCCCGTGAACTGCCCGAAGGTGAGCGCTACCGGCGTTTGCTCGAGGCCATGCGCGCCTTGTTGCCCTGCGATGCCGCCGCGTTGTTGCGTCTGGATGGCGAATCATTGGTGCCGCTGGCGGTAGACGGCTTGAGTACCGACACCCTCGGGCGCCGCTTCAAGGTCAGCGAGCATCCGCGTTTTGAAATCCTGCTGGCCGGCGCCGGGCCGACGCGCTTCGCTGCCGACAGCGACCTGCCCGATCCTTATGACGGTTTGGTCGATGGCCTCGACGATCACCTCGAAGTTCACGACTGCCTCGGCTGTCCTTTATTCGTCGATGAAAAACTCTGGGGCCTGATCACCCTCGACGCGCTGGACCCCGAGCGTTTCGAGCCGATCGAACTCGACGCCCTGCAAGCCTTCGCCAGCCTCGCCTCGGCCACAGTCAATGCGGCCGAACGCATCGAACGGCTGGCCACTCGTGCCGAGGACGAACATCAGCGCGCCGAGGTTTACCGTCAGGCCAGCGGCCAGCAGAACCGCGAAATGATCGGCCAGAGCAAAGCGCACAAACGTCTGGTGGAAGAAATCAATCTGGTCGGCGGCAGTGACCTGACCGTTCTGATCACCGGCGAAACAGGGGTCGGCAAAGAGCTCGTGGCCCAAGCGATCCACTCCGCCTCCGCGCGCGCCGACAAACCGATCATCAGTCTCAACTGCGCAGCCCTGCCCGACACGCTGGTGGAAAGCGAACTGTTCGGCCACGTGCGCGGCGCCTTCACCGGCGCCACCAGCGACCGCCGCGGCAAGTTCGAGCTGGCCAACGGCGGCACGTTGTTTCTTGACGAAGTTGGCGAGCTGTCGCTGACGGTCCAGGCCAAGTTGCTGCGCGTATTGCAGAGCGGTCAATTGCAGCGCCTGGGCTCGGACAAGGAGCATCAGGTCGACGTGCGTCTGATTGCCGCGACCAATCGCGATCTGGCCGAAGAAGTGCGCAGCGGTCGCTATCGTGCCGACTTCTATCACCGCTTGAGCGTGTACCCGCTGCGGGTGCCGGCCCTGCGCGATCGCGGGCGCGACGTGTTGCTGCTCAGTGGCTTCTTTCTCGAGCAGAACCGCTCACGCATGGGCCTCAATAGCCTGCGTTTGAACAGTGATGCTCAGGAAGCGCTGCTGGCCTATACCTGGCCGGGCAATGTCCGCGAGCTGGAGCATTTGATCGGGCGCAGTGCGCTGAAGGCGTTGGGCAACTGCAAGGTGCGGCCGAAAATTCTGAGTCTGAGCGCGGCGGATCTGGATCTGCCCCGTGAGGTTGTGAATAACGTGGTTGCGCCTGCCAATGCAGATTTGGCTAATGTGATGCCGATGATCGGTGGTGATTTGCGCAGTGCCACCGATGAGTTTCAGCGGCGCCTGATCAGTGCAGCGCTGGAGCGTCATCAGGATAACTGGGCGAGTGCGGCCCGGGAGTTGGGGGTGGATCGGGCGAATCTGGGGCGGATGGCCAAACGACTAGGCATGAAGAGCTAAAAGCACACCCTCACCCTAGCCCTCTCCCAGAGGGAGAGGGGACTGATTGGGGGATATTGAAGAATTCCACTGACGTGAAAGATTTCTTCCGAATTCATAATCGACTCGGTCGTTCAGGTCGGTGTAAAACGCCAGACACCTCCGTCGGCCCCCTCTACCTCTGGGAGAGGGCTGGGGTGAGGGGCAGTGATAGAGAGAACAGCGATCAACTAAAGCCGACTACCCGACAACTAACCTAAAGCCCATCCCTTTAACGCCGATAACACGGCATCAAAGGTTTCTGGCGATTTCCACTCTCGCCCCACAGAAGGTTCTTATGTCCTCCACCAAAGCCCGCGCAGATTCACTTTCGCTTCTGCTGTTTACCTTGCGCAGCGGCAAGCTGATGGCGATCAACCTGCTGAAAGTCAGTGAAATCATCCCCTGCCCGCCGCTGACCAAGCTGCCGGAGTCGCATCCGCACGTCAAAGGCATCGCCTCCCTGCGCGGTGCATCGCTGTCGGTGATCGATCTCAGCCGCGCGATCGGCGAGCGGCCGCTGGAAGATCCCAACGGTGGCTGCCTGATCGTCACCGATGTCAGCCGTTCCAAGCAGGGTCTGCATGTGCAGGCGGTGAGCAAGATCGTCCATTGCCTGACCACCGACATCAAGCCGCCACCGTTCGGCTCCGGCGGCTCGCGCGCCTACATCACCGGCGTGACCTCGGTGGACGGCACGCTGGTACAGGTGCTGGACATCGAAAAAGTCATCCACAGCATTGCCCCGGCGCAGATCGAAATGGCGCCGACCGACCTGACCATGGAAGACGCTGAAGTGCTCGGCAACGCGCGCATTCTGGTGGTCGATGACAGCCAGGTGGCCCTGCAGCAATCGGTGCACACCCTGCGCAACCTCGGCCTGCAATGCCACACCGCGCGTAGTGCCAAGGAAGCCATCGACTGCCTGCTCGACCTGCAAGGCACCGGGCAGCAGATCAACCTGATCGTCTCCGACATCGAGATGTCGGAAATGGACGGCTACGCCTTCACCCGAACCCTGCGCGAGACCCCGGACTTTGCGCACTTGTACGTCTTGCTGCACACCTCCCTCGACAGCGCGATGAACAGTGAAAAGGCCCGGCTGGCCGGTGCCAATGCGGTGCTGACCAAGTTCTCCTCGCCGGAGCTGACCCAACGCCTGATCGAAGCCGCCAAGCACGTCGCGGCCAACGGGCACTGAGTGTTGGCCGAGACGTTTTGCTTTCTGCTGCGCCGCGACTTGAGTGGGGTTCTGCCGGATGCGCAGTGGCCGGAGGGGATTGAGCTGTCCGTCTACCGCGAGGAGCTGGCGCCGGCGGTGCATCAGTTGATGCAGCTCGGACAGCTGGAAGGTGGCGGTCGAGTGCCGTCACTGCACGACTGGCGTCAGCGCTTTGCCAGCGACCCTGAATACGATCCAGCATTGTGTTTCGTGGCCTGCGATGCCGAGGGCGTGGTGGGCGTGGCGCAGTGCTGGACCAGTGCCTATATCAAGAATCTGGTGGTGCATCCGCGAATGCAAGGCCGGGGGCTTGGGCGGGCGTTGTTGCTGCATGCCTTCAGCGTCTTTCAACAGCGCCGCGAGGGGTTTGTCGATTTGAGGGTTCTGGAGGACAACCTGCGGGCGCGGCGGTTGTATGAGAGTGTCGGGATGTGTGTGGTCCGCCGGGAATTGGTGCCGAACTGATCAAAGTCAAAAGATCGCAGCCTCCGTCCTACAGGAAACCGCATTTCCATGTAGGAGCTGCCGAAGGCTGCGATCTTTTAGCGGTGCCCCAGGCAACAAAACTCTTCAGGCAGACTCAAACCTTGGCCATAACCAAGGATGCCCCAACCATGAAAGCCATCACCCTGGCGCTGCTCAGCCTCACCGCCCTCGCCTCCCAGGCCCACGCCTCCAGCCCCGACGCCTGGGCTGCCTATGACAAGACCGTGCTCGCCAGTTGCACCAAGGCCAGCGGTCTGAAAAACGTCAAACCGGTCGGCACACCTGCGCAATTCGACGACCGCGTCGGTTACACCGCCGTTCTGCTGCAAGGCCAATACCCGCAAAAACACATGAAAGGCCAGCAAGGCAGCGAGCTGTGCCTGTACAACAAACAGTCGAAAACCGCGTTCGTCACCGAGTGGGATTCGATTCGCCCGGCCACGAACACCCACTGAGTGGCGCAGTCCTTGCTTCGATCCGGTTCTGTGCGATGGTTTTCCGCCGTCGTTTCACACCCTGATTGAAGAAAGATCGCTCAATGAATACGACGTTTTCCTGCGTAGGTTGCGGCAAATGCTGCACCGACCACCATGTCCCGCTGACGCTCGCCGAAGCCCGCATGTGGGCGGCCGATGGCGGTCAGGTGATCGTGCTGGTCGAGGCATTTCTCGGCAATGGCCTGGGCCTGCCGGCGCAGCAGCGCGAACATGCCGAGCGCCGTTCGGCAGTGGTCCGCAGTGGCACTGCCGATGCTCATGTGGCGATCACCTTTGCCGCCTACAACGTCGGCCCCTGTCGGAATCTTGACGACGACAAGCGCTGCCGAATCTACGAGCGCCGCCCGCTGGTGTGCCGGATTTACCCGGCGGAAATCAATCCGCACATCCCGCTCAATCCAGCTGCCAAGGATTGCCCGCCAGAGTCCTGGGAGCAGGGGCCGGAGTTGATTGTGGGAGGCGAGCTGGTTGATCGGGAACTGGTTGAGCTGATCCAGCGTTCGCGTCAGGCGGATCGGGATGACATCAAACTCAAGGATGCGATCTGCGCAACGTTGGGAATTCGCACCACGGCGCTCAAGGGCGACGGGTTCACCGCGTACTTGCCGAACATGGATGCGTTTGCAGCAGTGATCGACCAAGTGAGCGCGCAACCGCTGGCGGCGCAAACCAGTGAATGGCTGTTTCATTTGTCCGGCGATGACGTGGCCGGACAGGTACTGGCTGCGGGTGGGCAGGTGGTGACGGAACCGGCGCAGACTTATGCGTTCATTTCATTGCGCGCGGCTTGATCTGATATTTGTGCTGTAGCGGATGTCGCTTTCGCGAGCAGGCTCGCTCCCACAGGTTTGGGTTCTACACAAATCCAATGTGGGAGCGAGCCTGCTCGCGAAGAGGCCAGCACAAGCACCACCACTTTCCGATGTCAGCGCTTGCCCATCGACCGACGCGTCCCCGGCGGCGCCATGCCCGGGGTTTTGGTGTGGCCATTCTTCGCGCCATTCTTGTACCAAGGCTGATTCGAGCCTTTCGCCGAAGCCAGCTCGCCCGGTTTGAACGGGAACTTGAACGCCGGGATCTCAGCCTTGGTTTCGCTGGCGTCAGCCACTTCAGCCGGGACGTCGCTCACAGCGTCGTCAACCGGCGGTTGGGTCGGGGAAGTCATAAAAGCTCCGGGAACAAAAAGTCGGCCCGATCAGTGAGCCGCAAAGGCGCGCAGTATACCTGTGCGCTGTGGCTCGGCATCTGAAGATTTGCACGATGCGCTGAATGGCTGCTTGGCACTGACACTGCGTGATGATATTTCAGTTCATGCGATGCTGAACGTCACCCAACAATTGCGAGGTGCTCTCCAGCAACTGCTCAAGAAGCGTGTCATCCTCATCCATATAGCCTTCGTATTCGGCGAGATTGCGCCGCTCATGGCACAGCGCAAACAATCGCACCTGAACCTTACTGCTTTGCGTGGTATGGATCAGACACTGGAATACCAGATAGCGCTTGTCCGATCGATAGCCACTCAAGCGAAGAGCTGTCAGCGCCAGCGCGTGAGCGGCGTTGTAGGCCAAATCGAACCGGCTGGAAAACGACAGTGTGCAAGTGCGCGCATCCTTGAGCCTGTCCAAAGCCGAGCGCATCAGACCTTCACACTCCTTGCGGTCAGGTGGCTCCGCTTTCAGTACACCGCTACGTAGAAGATTCTCCAGACTCTCGTTGCTGCCCATCCTTGGACTCCAAAGGGTTTGCCCCTGACAGATCGATTTTTTCCTGCTGCATCACTCGCATGACAAAACTGTTCTGTGCCGCCAGCTTCCTGGCCCAGTCTTGCGGGGTGTATAGCGTCGGGTTGATGGGACGCCCCAATTGCTCCTCCAACGGCATGAGTCGCTCCATCAACTCACTGTAGTGCAGGCCTTCGCCAATCAGCATGAGATCTATGTCACTGAGTGTGTTCGCAGAGTTTTTGGCGATGGAGCCATACACGAACGCCCACGTGATCTGTTCGGCAAACGGTTCTAATGCCTGACGAAGAGGCTCGGCAAAGCCGAATGTCTTGCGCGTGATGCCCAGAAGCTCCGCGTAGATAGGACATGCGGGGTTGGCCTGGTAATGGGTCTGGTTACCCACTCGAGTCATACTGAGGATCCCGGCTCGTTGCAATCGATCAAGTTCACGCATCAGGCCGCCTTTGCCAACCTGTGCCCAGCGCACAATTTCGTTGGCGTAGAACGTCTGGTCAGGCTTGCCGAACAACAATCCCAACACTTTTTGCTGGGTGGCGGTGAACAGGGCTTCGCTTAAAGAAAGTTTTTCCACTTGGCCCGCCAAAGAGTCTCAAAAAGGGAACGATAGGTCCCTTTTAGGGACTTATCAACTCAGCGGTAATCGCAGCCAGTGCAATTAACGTCGGAAACTGACAATCCTGACAGCCAGCCGTCACCCTGCCGACCGCCTGACCGGTTTATAACTGGTCAATCTGCCCAAACTCCAGACTTCGGCGCCGCGCATGTCCATCCAGAAAAACAAAATCCTGCTGGCCACTCTCCTGATTCTGCTGGCAGCCGCCGGCCTGTGGTTCGCGCTGAAACCGGCGCCGGCCAAACTGGCTACACCGACTGCCATTCCGGTGCGGGTGGTGACGGTCAGCGCCAAAGACGTGCCGCGTTACACCAGCGGCATCGGCTCGGTGCTGTCGCTGCACAGCGTGGTGGTGCGTCCGCAGATCGACGGGATCCTGACGAAAATTCTGGTCAAGGAAGGTCAGCTGGTCAAAGCAGGCGATCTGCTCGCCACCATCGACGACCGCTCGATCCGCGCCAGCCTCGACCAGGCCCGGGCGCAGTTGGGCGAGAGTCAGGCGCAGTTGCAGGTCGCGCTGGTCAATCTCAAGCGCTACAAACTGCTCAGCGTCGACGACGGCGTATCGAAACAGACCTTCGACCAGCAACAGGCCTTGGTCAATCAGCTCAAGGCCACGGCACAAGGCAATCAGGCCTCGATCGATGCGGCGCAGGTGCAACTGTCCTACACGCAGATTCGCTCTCCGGTTACTGGGCGCGTCGGTATTCGTACGGTCGATGAAGGCAACTTCCTGCGCATGACCGACACCCAGGGCCTGTTCACCGTCACGCAGATCGACCCGATCGCCGTCGAGTTCTCCCTGCCGCAGCAGATGCTGCCGACCCTGCAGAGTCTCATCAGCGATCCGCAACGCGCCCCGGTCAAGGCGTACATCGGCGCCGATACTGATGGCGAAACCGGCAATCTGCTCGGCGAAGGTCAGCTGACCCTGATCGACAATCAGATCAACGCCAACACCGGCACCATCCGCGCCAAGGCCGAATTCGCCAATGCCAGCCAGAAGCTCTGGCCGGGTTTGCTGGTGACGGTAAAAATTCAGACGGCTGTGGATAAAGATGCGCTGGTGGTTCCGCCCACCGTCGTACAGCGTGGCCTCGAACAACACTTTGTTTACCGCGTGAAGGACGACAAGGTCGAGGCGGTGCCGGTGCAAATGGTTTCTCAGGGCAGCGGCCAGGACATCATCAAAGGTGTCAACGCTGGTGACGTGCTGGTGACCGACGGCCAGTCGCGGCTCAAACCGGGCTCGAGCGTGCAAGTCATGAGCGAGCCAGCGCAAGTGGTGCAGGCGGAGCCCAAGCCATGAACTCGCACAAAGGCATATCGACCTGGTGCATCGATCACCCGGTGGCGACGATTTTGCTGACGTTCGCTCTGGTACTGGTCGGCGTAATTGCCTTCCCGCGTTTGCCGATTGCGCCACTGCCGGAAGCGGAATTTCCTACGATCCAGGTCTCGGCACAGTTGCCCGGCGCCAGCCCCGACACCATGGCTTCCTCCGTGGCCACGCCGCTGGAGGTGCAATTCAGCGCCATCCCCGGCATGACCCAGATGACCTCCAGCAGTGCGCTGGGCTCAACTCTGCTGACCTTGCAGTTCACCCTCGAGAAAAGCATCGACACCGCCGCCCAGGAAGTACAGGCGGCGATCAACACCGCCGCCGGCAAGTTGCCCAAAGACATGCCGACGCTGCCAACGTGGAAGAAGGTCAACCCGGCCGACAGCCCGGTGCTGATCCTCAGTGTCAGCTCGACACAGATGCCCGGCACCGAACTCAGCGACCTGGTGGAAACTCTGCTGTCGCGTCAGATCAGTCAGGTCGACGGCGTCGGCCAGATCAACATCACCGGCCAGCAACGCCCGGCGATTCGCGTACAAGCCTCGGCGGACAAACTCGCGGCCATCGGCCTGACGCTGGCCGACATTCGGCTGGCGATTCAGCAGACCAGCCTTAATCTGGCCAAAGGTGCGTTGTACGGCGAATCGAGTATCTCGACGCTGTCGACCAACGACCAGCTGTTCCACCCCGAGGACTACAGCCAACTCATCGTTTCCTACAAGGATGGCGCCCCGGTTCACCTGCGTGATGTCGCCAAAGTCGTCAACGGTGCGGAAGATGCCTACGTGCAGGCGTGGGCCGGTGATCGCCCCGGTGTGAATCTGGTGATTTTCCGCCAGCCCGGCGCCAACATTGTTGAAACCGTCGACCGCATTCAGGCCGCCCTGCCCGGCCTCGAAGCGATGCTGCCGGCCTCGGTGCAGGTGAAAACCCTGATCGACCGCACGCAGACCATCCGCGCCTCACTGCATGAAGTCGAAATCACCTTGCTCATCTCGATCCTGCTGGTGGTCGCGGTGATGGCGCTGTTCCTGCGCCAGTTGTCGGCGACGCTGATTGTCTCGGCGGTGCTCGGCGTCTCGCTGATCGCCAGTTTCGCCCTGATGTACATCCTCGGCTTCAGCCTGAACAACCTGACGCTGGTGGCGATTGTCGTCGCGGTCGGCTTCGTCGTGGACGATGCGATCGTGGTGGTGGAAAACATCCATCGCCATCTCGAGGCCGGCGACGATATGCGCGAGGCGGCGATCAAGGGGGCCGGCGAGATTGGCTTCACCGTCGTTTCGATCAGTTTCTCACTGGTGGCGGCGTTCATTCCGCTGCTGTTCATGGGCGGTGTGGTCGGGCGCCTTTTCAAGGAATTCGCCCTGACCGCGACTTCGACGATCATGATTTCCGTGGTGGTGTCGCTGACCCTGGCGCCAACCCTTGCCGCGCTGTTTATGCGTAAGCCGGTACATCACGCCAACGCCAAACCCGGTTTCAGCGAACGCCTGCTCGGCTGGTACGAAAAGGGCCTGCGCCGCGCCCTCGACCACCAGAAACTGATGAATGGTGTATTTGGCCTTTCGCTGGCGTTGGCTGTCGCCGGCTACATTTTCATTCCCAAGGGGTTCTTCCCGGTGCAGGACACCGGGTTCGTCCTCGGCACCACCGAAGCCGCTGCGGATATTTCCTACGGCGACATGGTGAAAAAACACTTGGCGATGGCCGAAATCGTCGCGGCCGATCCGGCGGTGCAGGCCTTCTCGCACTCGGTCGGGGTGTCCGGCAGCAACCAGACCATCGCCAACGGGCGCTTCTGGATCGCCCTGAAAAAACGTGGCGATCGTGATGTCAGCGCCAGCCAGTTCATTGATCGCATCCGCCCGCAACTGATGAAAGTCCCCGGCATCGTCCTGTATCTGCGCGCCGGGCAGGACATCAACCTAAGCTCCGGCCCCAGCCGTGCGCAGTACCAATACGTACTCAAGAGCAACGACGGCGCGACCCTCGCCACCTGGACCCAGCGCCTGACCGAAAAACTGCGCAGCAATCCGGCATTCCGCGACATATCCAATGACTTGCAACTGGGCGGCAGCATCACTCACATCAGCATCGACCGCAGCGCCGCCGCGCGTTTCGGCCTGACCGCCAGCGATGTCGACGAGGCGCTGTACGATGCATTCGGCCAACGGCAGATCAATGAATTCCAGACCCAGGTCAACCAGTACAACGTGATTCTGGAACTGGATACCAAACAGCGCGGCAAGGCCGAAAGCCTCAACTATTTCTACCTGCGCTCGCCACTGAGCGGCGAGATGGTGCCGCTGTCGGCGCTGGCAAGGTTTGACGCGCCAACCATCGGCCCGCTGTCGATTGCTCACGACGGCATGTTCCCCGCCGCCAACATGTCATTCAACCTCGCCCCCGGCGTGGCATTGGGCGATGCGGTGATTCAGCTCAACCAGGCCAAGGCCGAGATTGGCATGCCCACCGCGATCAGCGGCAATTTCCAGGGTGCGGCGCAGGCGTTCCAGAGTTCGCTGGCCAGCCAGCCGTGGCTGATTCTGGCGGCGCTGGTGGCGGTGTACATCATCCTCGGCGTGCTTTATGAAAGCTTCGTGCATCCGCTGACGATCATTTCGACCCTGCCGGCGGCAGGCCTCGGCGCGGTGATCATGCTGTGGATCTGCGGCCAGGACTTTTCGATCATGGCGTTGATCGGCCTGGTGCTGCTGATCGGCATCGTCAAAAAGAACGGCATCCTGATGATCGACTTCGCGCTTGAAGCGCAGCGCCAGCGCGGTCTGCCGCCGCAGGAGGCGATTTTCGAAGCGTGCATCACCCGGTTCCGGCCAATCATCATGACCACCCTCGCCGCCCTGCTCGGCGCATTGCCGCTGATGCTCGGCTACGGCACTGGCGCCGAACTGCGCCAGCCGTTGGGGATTGCCGTGGTCGGCGGTTTGCTGGTCAGCCAGATGCTGACGCTGTTCACCACGCCGGTCATATACTTATGGCTCGAGCGGCTGTTTCACCGGCACTCACACCCACCAGCCCCAACGCCCGCAACGGCACTGGCGACCACAGACTGAGGCGGTCATGCGCGTTCTGATTATCGAAGACGAAGAAAAAACCGCAGACTATTTGCACCGTGGCCTGACCGAACAGGGCTACACCGTCGACCTTGCCCGCGACGGTGTCGAAGGCCTGCATCTGGCGCTGGAATGCGACTACGCCGTGATCGTCCTCGACGTCATGCTGCCGGGGCTCGATGGCTTCGGCGTACTGCGCGCATTACGTGCGCGCAAGCAGACCCCGGTGATCATGCTCACCGCCCGCGAGCGCGTCGAAGACCGCATCAAGGGCCTGCGCGACGGCGCCGACGATTACCTCGGCAAACCGTTTTCCTTCCTTGAACTGGTCGCTCGCCTGCAAGCGCTGACCCGGCGCAGCGGCGGCCATGAACCGGTGCAAGTGAGCATCGCCGACCTGTGGATCGATTTGATCAGCCGCAAGGCCACCCGCGCCGGCACGCGCCTGGATCTGACCGCGAAAGAATTCTCCCTGCTCAGCGTGCTCGCCCGTCGCCAGGGCGAAATCCTTTCAAAGACCGCAATCGCCGAAATGGTCTGGGACATCAATTTCGACAGTGACGCCAACGTCGTCGAAGTCGCGATCAAACGCCTGCGCGCCAAGCTCGACGGGCCGTTCAACGAAAAGCTGCTGCACACGATCCGCGGCATGGGTTATGTGCTGGAGAGCCGTGGTGTCCAGTAACTCGATTGCACTGCGCCTCAGTGGAATGTTCACGCTGGTGGCGCTGGTGGTGTTTCTGTTGATTGGCGGCGCGCTGTATCAACAGGTCGACAAGGGTTTGGGATTGTTGCCCGAAGCCGAGCTGGACGCGCGTTACAGCGTGCTCGAATCCACCGTCGGGCGTTACGGCACGCCGGAGCATTGGGTGAAGATCAACAACAAGCTCAAACTGCTCGGTGAGGAAGACAAGCGCATCAGTTTCTGGATCAGCAGCGGTGATCCGCGCTACGAGTACGGCAACCTTACGCCGCAGATCCGTGCCGCCATCAATGGCCCGTTGGGCATGCACGATCTGCAACTGCCCGATCAACCCTATCCGCTGAAAGTGCTGGTCAGTCAGTTCCCCGCCAAGGACCAGCGCCCACCGCTGCGCTTCATGATCGGCATCGCCACCGAGACGCTGCATCAGACCCAGCATCACTTGCTCATCGCCCTGATCAGTCTGGCGATTGTCGGGGTGCTGCTGGCCTCTGCATTGGGCTATTGGGTCGCAAGAATCGGTCTGAAGCCGCTGATCAAACTGTCGCAGGAAGCCCAGCGTCTGGCCCCACCGCTGCGCGCCGGACGCTTGCGCCTGTCGCCGCTGCCGCCGGAACTGGAACAGTTTGTCGAGTCGTTCAACTCGACCCTGGAACGGGTCGAACTGGCCTATTCACGGCTGGAATCATTCAACGCCGACGTCGCCCATGAACTGCGTTCGCCGCTGACCAACCTGATCGGCCAGACCCAGGTCGCACTGACTCGCGGGCGCTCCGCCGAACACTATTTCGAGGTGCTGCAATCGAACCTCGAAGAGCTGGAGCGGCTGCGTTCGATCATCAACGACATGCTTTTTCTGGCCAGCGCCGATCAGGGCAACAAGGCGACCAAACTGACCTCGACGTCATTGGCTGATGAGGTGGCGACGACGCTGGACTATCTGGATTTCATCCTTGAAGACGCGCAGGTTGAAGTGCAGGTCAGCGGCGATGCGCAAGTGCAGATCGAGGTCGCGCATCTGCGTCGGGCGCTGATCAATTTGCTCAGCAACGCGGTGCAGCACACCGAACCGGGTCAAGTGATCGAGGTGCGCATCGAGGTTGAAGAACATCAGGTGAGCATTGGCGTGGCCAATCCCGGGTCGCCGATTGCCAGCGAGCATCTGCCGAGGTTGTTCGAGCGGTTTTATCGGGTTGATGCCTCGCGCAGCAACAGTGGCAACAACCATGGCTTGGGGCTGGCTATCGTCAAGGCGATTGCGCTGATGCATGGCGGGGATGTGTTTGTGCGCAGTGATCGAGGCATGAACACCTTCGGCATCCACCTCCCGGTCTGAATGCTGAGCCAAGCCCTGTGGCGAGGGGATTTATCCCCGCTCGGCTGCGCAGCAGTCGCAAATCCTGTGCACAAGGTCCAAGAATCTTTGAGGCTGGAATTCTTGGGGCCGCTTCGCAGCCCAACGGGGATAAATCCCCTCGCCACAGGCCACCATCACGCACAGACTGGGTTGTTCCCCGTGCCGTTCTTTGCTTTTGCTGTAACAGTCATTTATGAAAATCACGCTGTTTCCCAACCCTCGGCAACCTTATCTTTGCCCGCACCAAACAGCACTCGCCAAGCGAGAAGGTTTTCAAGATGTCCAACAGTATGGGTATTGCCAGCGCATTCGTTTTGTCCTCATTGATCCTGTCGCCGATGGCGATGGCTGAAGAATCGCAAGCGTTCGTGGCGCACAACGTCGCTCGTGCGCAGGCATTCGATCAGCATCAGGCCGAAGTGATGGCCAGGGCTCAAGACGCGACGCAATCCCCGCAGGCCGCTACTTCCCAGGCTCAAGCGTTCGAGAAAGACAGCTGAGTCTCACCGCGAAAGGTTTCCCTCGACGCGGTTGTTTGGCTCTTCCCGTTCAACCGTCGTCACTCCAGGCCGCTGCCATTCAGCGGCCTTTTTTCGTTGTGGTCTGAAAGCCGCCTGGTGCGTCTGTAACAACAAGAAACATCAAGCCGCTCATGAAACAGAGCGGCCCGCTGACCCAAGGAGCCCCACCGCACGTGTTTTACCCTGTCCGCCTCACCCCGCTGTTCATTGCAATTGCCGCAACGATTGCCCCCGCTGTCCACGCCGATGAGCCTGCCCAACAGGGCTTCGTCGCAGGCTCGAGCCTCAACCTCAACGCCCGCAACTACTACATGAATCGCAACCGCTTGCAGAAGGCCGACGACAATATCGAGTGGGGTCAGGGTTTTCTCGGCGTGTTCCAGTCCGGCTACACCGAAGGCACGGTCGGCTTCGGCGTCGATGCTCACGCCATGCTCGGCCTGAAACTCGACGGTGGTGGCGGTACCGACGGTTCGAGCATCCTGCCGATCAGCGATGGCAACGGCAAAGCGCCGGGCTCGTTCTCCACCGCAGGCGGGACGTTGAAGATGCGCGCCTTCGATACCGAGTTGAAGGCCGGTGATCTGTTCCTCACCAACCCGGTCATCGCCGGCGGCGACACGCGGATGCTGCCGCAGACCTTTCGTGGCATCAGCCTGAGCAACCACAGCTTCGACGGCTGGCTGATCGAAGGTGGCCAGGCCAGTTTCACCAAACCCTATAACCAGAGTGGTCATACCCGAATCGGAACGTCATACGGCACCCTCGCCGACGGCGACGAAAGCCAGCACCTGAACTGGGCCGGTGTGGCCTGGAGCGGCGTTGAGGGCCTGACCAGCAGCCTTTACGCGTCCGAGCTCAAGGACATCTGGAACCAGTACTACTACGACCTCGACTACACCTGGCAACTGAACGATCTGGTCAGCCTCAACCCAGGCCTGCACTTCTATCACACGCAAGACACCGGCGATGCGCTGCTCGGCGATATCGACAACAATACCTGGAGCACGCATCTCACCGTCGGCATCGGCAACCACAGCGTCACTGCCGCGTATCAGCGGGTCAACGGCAACACGCCGTTCGACTACATCAGCCAAGGCGACAGCGTTTATCTGGACAACTCTCAGCAATACTCGGACTTCAACGGCCCGAACGAACGCTCGTGGAAGCTGAAATACGCTTACGACTTCACCGGTGTCGGCATCCCCGGCCTGACTTCGGCGCTGTCTTATTCACGCGGCACGTTGGACCTGACCAAAGCCGACCCTAACAGCGCAGGCTATTCGAGCTGGTACAGCGCCGATGGCCGCAACGCCAAACATTGGGAACGCGATATCGATTTGCAGTACGTCGTGCAAAGCGGCCAGGCCAAGGACCTCGCGGTGCGCCTGCAATGGGCCACCAACCGTGGTGGCAATGGCTACGGCGCGATTGATTCGGATACAGATGAATACCGCGTGATCATCGACTACCCGGTCAACGTCTTCTAAGATCGGCGCTGCGTTTTTCAGACCCTGTGATTTCCCCTGTGGGAGCGAGCCTGCTCGCGAACGCGGTTGATCCATCAACATTGATGTTGAATGGCACACCGCTTTCGCGAGCAGGCTCGCTCCCACAAGGTTGTCCGGCGTCAGCCCTACTAAGCTTACGAAACCACTCCTACCGACAGCCCATCATGATCACCAGCCGCACGCCTTCCATCACAGGCCTTACCGGTCGCCCCGAGCGCCTGCTGATCCTCGGCAGTCTGCTGACCGTGATTGCGATGGTGTGCATCGTCACATTCCTGCTGATCCGCGAGTACGCCAGTGCGCAGGAAGTCGCCACGCGCCGCGCCACGACCATCGCGCAATTGATCGACGCCGATGTGCTGCGCACCGTCGAGCTGTACGACCTGACGCTGCAAGGCCTGATCGCCGCCGCCCAGCGTGACGACCTACAGAAGGTCTCGCCGCAGATCCGTCATCTGGCGCTGTTCGATCGCTCTGCCACCGCGCGCTTCAAGGGCGACATCCTGCTGCTCGACAAGCATGGCGAGGTGATCGCCGACTCCTCGCGCATCGAAGCGAAACCGGGCAATTTCGCCGACCGCGATTATTTTCTCGCTCACGCATTCAACCGCGATATCGGCATGTTCATCAGCCGTCCGTTCAAGACCCGCTGCGATTGCGAAGAGGCCGATCAGTGGCGCATCAGCTTCAGCCGGCGCATCTCCTCGCAGACCGGTGAATTTCTCGGCGTGGCGGTGGCGTCGCTGAAACTCGACTACTTCGACGACCTGTTCAAAAGCCTCGACATCGGCACCGACAGCACGTTGAACATCATCAACAGCGATGGCGTGCTGCTTGCGCAGAAGCCGTATCTGCAGAGCGATTCGGTCGGCAAGAGTTTCGGCAACCGCCCCAATGTCGTGCGGATTCTCAACGATCGCGATGGCAGCGGCAGTTTCACCAGCACTTCGAGCATGGATGACCAGCGGCGGCTCTATACCTACTCGCGGGTCGGCAATCTGCCGTTGACCGTGATGGTCGCGCTGTCCAGCGAGGAAGTGTTCGGCACCTGGCGGCGCACGGCGATCCTGATCAGCGGCGCCACCGGCGTGTTGTGCCTGGGGCTGTTGTGGCTAACGTGGCTGCTCGCCCGGGAACTGCGTTTGCGCCATCGCGCCGAACGCGAACTGGCGCAACTGGCTGCCACCGATGACCTGACCGGCGTGGCCAACCGGCGCATGCTCGATCAGACTCTGCGCCACGAATGGTTCCGCGCCCAGCGCTCGGGCCAGCCGCTGTCGGTGATGATGATCGATGCCGACCACTTCAAGGCCTTCAATGATCGACACGGACACCAGGCTGGGGATCAAGTCTTGCGCGAACTGGCCAAGGTAATCACCGCGAACGTGCGACGCCCGGCGGATCTCGTGGCGCGGTATGGCGGTGAAGAATTTTCGGTGATTCTCGCCGAGACCGACAGCGCCGGGGCGCAGCAGATCGCCGAGCAGATTCGCCAGGCTGTGGAAAACTTGCCATGGGTCGAAGGCGCTGAGCGGGCGATGACCGTGAGTATCGGCATTGCTACGTGGACATCGGCGAGCGAGATGACACTGGAGCAATTACTGTTTGCGGCGGACAAGGCGCTGTATCAAGCCAAGGAAGGCGGGCGCAATCGCATTGTAGTGTCAGTCTGATGTTTCCAGGGTGATGGCGCCGCCGCCTTCGCGAGCAGGCTCGCTCCCACAGTTGGAATGCATTTCAAAGGTGGGAGCGAGCCTGCTCGCGAAGAAGCCTGATCAGGCACTAGAGAAACCACAGGCATAAAAAAAGGCCATCCGAGGATGGCCTTCAAAAAACTAGAGAGGTTTTTTACTTACACCGCCGCAACCGGGCGCATGTAAGAGATCGGTGCGGTGCTGGCGTCTTCGAACGTCACCACTTCCCACGCATCTGTCTGCTCAATCAATTTGCGCAGCAGCTGGTTGTTCAGTGCATGACCGGACTTGAAGCCTTTGAACTCACCAATCAGGCTGTTGCCCAGCAGGTACAGGTCGCCAATCGCATCGAGGATCTTGTGTTTGACGAATTCGTCTTCATAACGAAGACCGTCTTCGTTCAACACGCCATCAGCGTCGACCACGATCGCGTTTTCAACGCTGCCGCCGAGTGCGAGGTTGTGCTTGCGCAGGTACTCGATGTCACTCATGAAACCAAAGGTACGGGCGCGGCTGACTTCTTTAACGAACGAAGTGCTGGAAAAATCCACGCTTGCACTCTGAGTGCGGTCCCGGAATACCGGGTGATCGAAATCGATCTCGAAGCTCACCTTGAAACCTTCGAAAGGGACGAAAGTGGCGCGCTTGTCGCCGTCTTCCACTGTCACTTCACGCAGGATGCGGATGAATTTCTTGGCGGCGTCCTGTTCTTCCAGGCCTGCCGATTGAATCAGGAATACGAAGGGTCCAGCGCTGCCATCCATGATCGGGACTTCGGACGCGGAGAGCTCGACGTAGGCGTTATCGATGCCCAGGCCAGCCATGGCCGAGAGCAAGTGCTCTACCGTGTCCACTTTGACGTCGCCATTGATCAGCGTCGTCGACATAGTGGTTTCACCGACGTTTTCCGCGCGGGCAGGAATCTGCACCACAGGGTCGAGGTCAGCGCGACAAAACACAATGCCAGTGTCGACAGGCGCAGGCTTGAGAGTCAGATAGACCTTCTCACCGGAGTGCAGGCCTACACCTGTGGCACGGATAATATTTTTCAGTGTGCGTTGTTTAATCATGGCTTGGGCCGCTTCAGCGCAAATTGCGAACTGGTATCAACAAAGGCTGGCGATGATAGCAGACCATGCCTTTGCTGAACACCAATCACCTTCATAGCCCTGATACATTCCATCAATCGGCCTGACGACGCAGGAATGCCGGAATGTCCAGGTAATCCAGGTCATCCTGCGGATTCATCTTCGCGGCAGCCGCAGCACCGGCCTGAGCCTGGTTGCGCATGACGGTCGGACGGTCCAGGTCACGGTAGTTCACCGCTGGCTGCTCCTGACGGGCCGGAGCCGGTTGTTGCACCTGGGCGGAAGCCATGGAGGTGTGAACGGTGTTGTCGATGACCTTCACAGGCTTCTCGATTTTCGCGCCCAGACCGGTGGCAACCACGGTTACGTGCAGCTCGTCGCGCATGTCCGGATCGATAACGGTACCGACCTTGACCATCGCGTGCTCGGAAGCAAAGGCTTCGATGATCGAACCCACGTCGGAGTACTCACCCAGGGACAGGTCAGGACCGGCGGTGATGTTCACCAGAATGCCGCGCGCGCCCTGCAGGTTGACGTCTTCCAGCAACGGATTGCGGATTGCCGCTTCGGTGGCTTCACGTGCACGGTTCGGACCGCTGGCGCAGCCAGTGCCCATCATCGCCATGCCCATTTCGCTCATCACGGTGCGTACGTCGGCGAAGTCGACGTTGATCATGCCCGGACGCTTGATGATGTCGGAGATACCGCGAACGGCACCGGCCAATACATCGTCAGCCTTGGCGAAAGCCGACAAGAGGCTTGCGTCTTTGCCGAGGATGGTCAGCAGTTTTTCGTTCGGAATGGTGATCAGCGAGTCGACGCTTTCCGAAAGCATGCGGATGCCTTCGTCGGCGATCTGCATACGCTTGCGGCCTTCGAACGGGAACGGACGGGTCACGACCGCAACGGTCAGAATGCCCATTTCCTTGGCCACTTCAGCGATGATCGGCGCTGCACCGGTACCGGTACCGCCGCCCATGCCGGTGGTGATGAACACCATATTGGTGCCAGCCAGCACTTCAGCGATGCGCTCGCGGTCTTCCAGAGCGGCTTGACGGCCGACCTCAGGATTGGCGCCGGCGCCCAGGCCTTTGGTCACGCCGGTGCCCAGTTGCAGGATGGTCCGCGCGCCGATGTTTTTCAGCGCTTGAGCATCGGTGTTGGCGCAGATGAACTCAACGCCTTCGATGTTGCTCTTGACCATGTGATTGACAGCGTTGCCGCCGCCACCGCCGACACCGATAACTTTGATTACCGGGCTTGCGGGGATGTTGTCTACGAGTTCGAACATTTTCCCTCTCCTTACATTCTCTAGTTTTTTCGCCTACTGCTGTTTGTAGCGGTGTATCTACTGCAGTTGCTTGCCGCTTGAAGCTTGTCGCTCCAGGCTGCTTTTAAAAGTTGCCCTGAACCCACTTTTTCAGTCGATCCAGCAGCGGCGCCTGAGGCTCTTCGCTGCTGTAGCTGTCGCGGCTGCCGATGCCGGAGAACGAAACTCCGTCGGACTGCTTCTGCAGGCCGTACATCAACAAGCCGACGCCAGTGGAATAAATCGGGTTGCGTACCACGTCATCCAGACCTTTCACGCCATGCGGCACACCGAGGCGCACCGGCATGTGGAAGATTTCTTCGGCCAGTTCAGTGGCGCCTTCCATTTTCGACGTACCGCCGGTGAGCACGATGCCCGCCGGGATCAGGTCTTCGTAGCCGCTGCGACGCAGCTCGGCCTGGATCAGGGTGAACAGTTCGTCGTAACGCGGCTCGACCACTTCGGCCAGGGCCTGACGCGACAGTTCGCGCGGTGGACGGTCGCCAACGCTCGGCACCTTGATGGTTTCGCCGGCACCGGCCAGTTTGGCCAGGGCGCAGGCGTAACGGATCTTGATCTCTTCGGCGTACTGGGTCGGGGTGCGCAACGCCATGGCGATGTCGTTGGTCACCTGATCACCGGCAATCGGGATCACCGCGGTGTGACGGATCGCGCCTTCGGTGAAGATCGCGATGTCGGTGGTGCCGCCGCCGATGTCGACCAGGCACACGCCCAGTTCTTTTTCGTCGTCGGTCAGCACCGAATAGGCCGAGGCCAGTTGCTCGAGGATGATGTCGTCGATTTCCAGACCGCAGCGACGCACGCATTTTTCAATGTTCTGTGCAGCGTTGACGGCGCAGGTGACCACGTGAACCTTGGCTTCCAGACGCACGCCGGACATGCCCAGCGGCTCGCGCACGCCTTCCTGGTTATCGATCACGTAATCCTGCGGCAGGGTGTGCAGCACGCGCTGGTCAGCCGGGATCGCCACGGCCTGAGCGGCGTCGAGCACACGCTCAAGGTCAGCCGAGCTGACTTCGCGATCACGGATCGCAACGATGCCGTGGGAATTCAGGCTGCGGATGTGATTGCCGGCCACGCCGACGAACGCCGAGTGAATGCGGCAGCCGGCCATCAGTTGGGCTTCTTCGATCGCGCGCTGGATCGACTGCACGGTGGATTCGATGTTGACCACCACGCCCTTCTTCAGACCGCGGGACGGGTGCGTGCCGATCCCGACGATTTCCAGCTGGCCGTCGTCCGCGACCTCGCCTACCAGCGCCACCACTTTGGAGGTGCCGATATCCAGACCGACGATCATTTTGCCGCTTTGCACGTTTGCCATGGGTCCTGCCTCTTCTTAATTCTTTGCGACAGCGGGTTGGGCTGTCGTCGGCGCTACGGGTTCCCGCCAGCCAACAGCGAGGCCGTTGGCGTAGCGCAGATCGATGCGCGCAATGTTCGTAATCTGCTCTTTCAGCGTCTTGTCATAGATGGCGATGAAGCGGCGCATCTTTTCCACCAGGTTGCCGCGTCCCAGCAGCAACTCGATGCCGGGGCCGGAACTGCCGGCACCGGTGGTCAGGAACCAGCTGCCGCGTTCACGCAATTCCAGGCGTGCGATCGAAAAACCCAGCGGCCGCAGCATCTGGCTCAGCACCTGATACTGCTGCATCACCTGCTGCTGAGCCCGTTGTGGGCCGAACAGCTGCGGCAGGTGTTCATAATTCGCCAGTTCCTTGGGCGTGAACGCCTGGCCCTGGTTGTTGAGCAACGACTCATCGCCCCAACGCGCCACCGGCAATTGCTCTTCGAGGCGGATCACCACCTGATCCGGCCACACCCGACGCACTTCGGCGTGGGCGATCCAGGGCATCTGCTCGAGCTCGGTACGCATACCGGCGAGGTCGATGGTGAAGAAGCTCGACGCCACGAACGGCGCGATCCGCTGCTGCACCGCCTGCTGGCTGATGTAGCTCAGGTCGCCCTGCACCGCGACCTTGCTGATCGGCCGGTCGGCGTACGGCAGCAGACGCTGCGCGCCTTCGTAGGTGCCAAAGCCCAGCGCCACCAGCAGCACCGGCCAGAACAGGCTTTTCAGAAAGCCGAAATTGGCTTTCGGCAGGCGCGCGGACATCGGCTCTTTCGCCACCATTCGGCTGGCACCCCGCGGCACCGGCTTGCGGCCGGGTGCGGGTGGCTGATGTCTGAGATGAGCGCCTTGCATGGTCTTAACCTCGCGCCTCTGTTGCGCCTGCGTCTTCAACGCTGGCAGCCAGAATGGCCAGAACCAGTTGCTGGAAATCCAGACCGGCAGCCCGCGCCGCCATCGGCACCAGGCTGTGATCGGTCATGCCCGGTGCGGTATTGACTTCGAGGAACCAGAACTGCCCGTCGGCGTCCTGCATCACGTCCGCCCGGCCCCAACCGGCGATACCCAGCGCCTCACAGGCCTTGGCCGTGAGTTCCATGAGTTCCTGTTCCTTGGCCGCGTCGAGCCCGCACGGAATGCGGTACTGGGTATCGTTGGCGATGTACTTGGCGTCGTAGTCGTAGAACGTGTGCGGTGTACCCAGGGCGATAGGAGGCAACACCTGGTCACGCAGGGTGGCGATGGTGAACTCCGGACCTTGAATCCATTGCTCGACCAACACTTGCGAATCGTAGGTACTGGCCGCTTTCCATGCGTCGATCAACTCGGACGCAGAATTCACTTTGGCCATCCCGATACTTGAACCTTCATGCGCCGGTTTGACGATCAAAGGCAAGCCCAGTTCCGTCGCCGCCGAAATACAATCGGCTTCGCTGCACAGCACGGCGTGACGTGGCGTCGGAATCCCGAGGCTGTGCCAGACCTGCTTGGTGCGCAGCTTGTCCATCGCCAGTGCCGAGGCGAGAATGCCACTGCCGGTGTACGGGATGCCGGCGCACTCGAGTAGGCCCTGCATGCTGCCGTCTTCACCGCCGCGACCGTGGAGAATGATGAACGCACGGTCGATCTTTTCGCTGAGCAGACGCTGCAGGAAGTCTTCGCCCACATCGATGCCGAACGCGTCGACGCCAGCGCTTTGCAGCGCCTCAAGCACGGCGTTGCCGGATTTCAGCGAAACCTCACGCTCGGCACTCAGGCCGCCGAAGAGCACCGCAACGCGGCCGAAATCTTTCGGCGCGATGGTGGAGAACAGCTTGGCGTAGGCAGCAGTCATTTCAACTTCCCCTCGACCGGCGCCGCCACGGCGCCGGCGAACAATTCACTTTTCAACAGCTTCGGCGCGAGACCGCCGATATCACCAGCGCCCTGGCACAGCAGAATGTCGCCGGCGCGCAGCAGCGGCTTGACCAACGGCGCCAGGTCAACGCCCCGCTCGATGTAGATCGGGTCGAGCTGACCGCGCTGGCGGATGCTGTTGCACAGCTTGCGGCTGTCAGCGCCCGGGATCGGCTCTTCGCCGGCCGGATAGACTTCCATCAGCAGCAGCACGTTGGCGTCGGCCAGTACATTGACGAAGTCGTCGTACAGATCACGGGTGCGGCTGTAGCGATGCGGCTGGTAGACCATCACCAGACGACGCTCCGGCCAGCCACCGCGCACGGCTTTGATCACCGCAGCGACTTCGGTCGGGTGGTGCCCGTAGTCGTCGACCAGCATCACGTTGCCGCCGTCGACCGGCAGTTCGCCGTAGACCTGAAAGCGTCGGCCAACACCCTGGAAGCCTGACAGGCCCTGAACGATGGCTTCATCGCTGACGCCTTCGTCGGTGGCGATGCAGATGGTCGCCAGCGAGTTGAGCACGTTGTGGTTGCCGGGCATGTTCACCGACACGTCCAGCGGCTCCCGATCCGGGCGCAGCACGGTAAAGAACGTCTGCATGCCCTGCTGACGGACATTGATTGCGCGTACGTCGGCGTCTTCGCTGAAGCCGTAGGTCACGGTCGGACGTTTCACCAGCGGCAGGATTTCGCGCACCACCGGATCGTCCAGGCACATCACCGCCAAACCGTAGAACGGCAGGTTGTGCAGGAATTCGACGAAGGTTTTCTTCAGTTTGTTGAAGTCACCGTCGTAGGTCGCCATGTGGTCGGCGTCGATGTTGGTGACCACGGCCACCAGCGGCTGCAGATGCAGGAAGCTCGCATCGCTTTCATCGGCTTCGGCAATCAGGTAACGGCTGGTGCCGAGCTGGGCATTGGTGCCCGCCGCATTCAGGCGACCACCGATAACGAACGTCGGGTCCAGACCACCGGCCGCGAACACCGAAGCGATCAGGCTGGTGGTGGTGGTTTTGCCATGGGTACCGGCGACGGCGATACCGTGGCGATAGCGCATCAGCTCGGCGAGCATTTCTGCACGCGGCACTACGGGAATGCGGCGCTCAAGGGCAGTCGCCACTTCCGGGTTGGACGTGTTCACTGCGCTCGACACCACCAGCACGTCGGCGGTAGCGGCGTTCTCGGCACGGTGACCGATGAAGATCTGCGCGCCGAAGGTTTCCAGGCGCTCGGTGACCGGCGACGCTTTCAGGTCGGAACCGGAAACTTGATAGCCCAGGTTCAACAACACTTCAGCGATACCGCACATGCCCACGCCGCCGATGCCGACGAAGTGGATGCGACGGATGCGGCGCATTTCCGGTTGTGGCATGGCTTTCTGATTCTCAACCATGGGCCACCTCCAGACAGGTATCGACCACGCTACGGGTGGCATCGGGTTTGGCCAGTCGGCGGGCCGCTTGGGCCATTGCTTCGAGTCGTTGCGGTTGCATCAAGACCTCTGTCAGGCGCGCGGCAAGATCCGCGGCACCAGTCGTTCTTTGCGGCATCAGGAAGGCAGCACCTTCGCGGGCCAAATAATCGGCGTTGCGGGTCTGGTGATCGTCGATCGCGTGGGGCAAAGGCACCAGCATCGAGGGCAGACCGGCGGCCGCCAGCTCACTGATGGTCAACGCGCCAGCGCGGCACACCACCAGGTCAGCCCAGCCATAGGCCTGGGCCATGTCTTTGATGAACGGCTGCACCTGCGCTTCCACACCCACGGCGCGGTAACGCTCGGCAGTCACTTCATCGTGATTTTTGCCGGCCTGATGAAACACTTCCGGGCGCAAATCGGCAGCGACTTGGGCCAGGGCTTCAGGCAGCAATTTGTTCAACGGTTCTGCGCCCAGGCTGCCGCCAAGGATCAGCAAACGCGCTTTGCGTCCGGCCAGCGCCGGTCGCGATGTGTCGAGGAACAGCTCGCTGCGCACCGGATTACCGGTGGTACGGCGGCTGTCCGACAGAGTAAAGGTGTCGGGGAACGCTTCACACACTCGGGCGGCGAACGGCACCAGCAACCGATTGGCGGTGCCGGCGACAGCGTTCTGTTCGTGAACGATTACCGGCACACCGGCCAGTTTCGCGGCGAGACCGCCGGGGCCGGGCACATATCCGCCGAAGCCAACCACGCACACCGGCTTCAGGCGGCGCATGATCGCCCGCGCCTGCCAGACCGATTTCAAAAGCATCAACGGCGCCTTGAGCAGCGACAACTTGCCCTTGCCGCGCAGTCCGCTGGCGTTGATCCGGTGCAGTTCAAGCCCTGCCGCCGGAACCAGTTCGTTTTCGATCCCGCGTGGCGTGCCGAGCCAGTGCACGGTGTAGCCGCGCGCCTGAAACTCGCGGGCACAGGCCAGCGCCGGGAACACGTGGCCGCCGGTACCGCCGGCCATGATCAATACGTTAGCGCCCATGAGTCGGCTCCTCGGCGAAGTCGCTCTCCTGGAATTCCATCTCTTCGCTGCCCAGGTGGGTTCGACTCTCCCATTCGATGCGCAGCAACAGTCCCAGACAGGCGCAGCAGATCACCAGCGAGCTGCCGCCGTAACTGAGGAACGGCAAGGTCAGACCTTTGGTTGGCAGCAGGCCGACGTTCACACCGATGTTGATCAGGAACTGACCAATCCACAGGAACGACAAGCCGTAAGCCACGTAAGCGGCAAAGAACTGCTTGGCCTTCTCCGCCCACAGGCCGATGTACATGCCGCGAATACACACGAACACGAACAGCGCGACGGTGCACAGCGAACCGACTGCACCGAGTTCTTCGGCGAGTACCGAGAACACGAAGTCGGTGTGCGCTTCTGGCAGATAAAACTGTTTCTGCACGCTGTTGCCCAGGCCGACGCCCAGCCACTCGCCGCGACCAAACGCGATCAAGGCCTGCGACAACTGATAACCGGCGCCGAACTGGTCGGCCCACGGGTCGGCGAAGTTGGTCAGACGCGCCATTCGATAGGGCTGCATCTGGATCAGCAGAACCACCGCGCCAACCGCCAGCACCACCATCAGCGAGAAACGGAACAGCCCGACCCCGCCTAGGAACAGCATCGCCGCCGCCGCGCCCATCATGACTACGGTGGCACCGAAGTCCGGTTCCATCAGCAACAGACCGGCCATTGGCAGCAGGACGATGAACGGCTTGAAGAAGCCCATCCAGCTCTCTCGCACTTCTTTCTGCCGGCGCACCAGATAACCGGCGAGGTAGATCACCACGAACACCTTGGCGATTTCCGACGGCTGCACGTTAAAGAAGCTGAAACCGATCCAGCGCATCGAACCGTTCACTTCGCGACCGATGCCGGGAATGATCACCATCACCAACAGGCCGAACGCACCGATCAGCATCATCCAGCCGAGGCGCTGCCAAGTGGCGATCGGGATCATCATGGTGACGATGCACGCGCCCAGACCCAGCACCACATAGATAAGGTGGCGAATCATGTAATACAGCGGACTGCCCGACTGCGCCGCCGCCACTTCGGTGGACGCCGAGGCGATCATGATCAGGCCGAGACCGAGCAGCGCCAGGCAACCGGCGAGCATCGGGAAGTCGAGGTCGATGCCACGCCCGGTGATCAGCGGCGACGGGTACGGCTTGATGATGTTTCTCAGGTTCATGCCAGGTCCTCCACAGCGCGGACGAACTGGTGACCACGGTCTTCGTAATTCTTGAACATGTCGAAACTGGCGCAGGCCGGAGACAGCAGCACCACATCGCCCGGTTGCGCAGCGGCGCGGCATTGCGCGACGGCGTCGACCAGCGAGAACGCGCGGATCAGCGGCACGGCATCACCGATGGCTGCGCCGATCTTGTCGGAGTCGCGGCCCATCAGGATCACGGCGCGGCAGTTGGCCGCGACCGGATCGCGCAAATCATTGAATTCGGCGCCTTTGCCGTCACCGCCGGCGATCAGAATGACCTTGCCGTCGATGTCTGCGCCCAAACCTTCGATGGCGGCCAGAGCGGCGCCAACGTTGGTGGCTTTGGAATCGTTGTAATAGGCCACGCCGTCGAGATCGCGCACCCACTGGCAGCGATGCTCGAGGCCGGCAAACGTGCGCAATGCAGAGAGCATGGCGTCGAACGGCAGGCCCACGGCGTGACCCAGTGCCAATGCGGCGAGGGCGTTGGACTGGTTGTGCGCGCCGCGAATCTTCAGTTCACGCACCGGCATCAGGTTCTGGAATTCGAAGGCGAGGTACTTCTCGCCGTCTTCTTCGCGAATGCCGAACGCCTTGAAATCCGGTTTGCTCAGGCCAAAGGTCCAGCATGGCTGGCCTTCGCCGATCAATGGACGGCTCAGGGCATCCTGACGGTTGACCACAAATTGCTTCGCGCCGCGGAAGATCCGGTGCTTGGCCAGGTGATAGGCCGGCAGACCGCTGTAGCGATCCATGTGGTCTTCGCTGATGTTCAGTACGGTGGCGACTTCGGCGTTGAGCTGGTCGGTGGTTTCCAGCTGGAAACTCGACAACTCCATAACGTACAGCTCGACGTCATCGCTGAGCAGATCCAGCGCCGGGGTGCCGAGGTTGCCGCCAACGGCGACGCGCTTGCCGGCAGCAGCCGCCATCTCGCCGACCAGAGTAGTGACGGTGCTTTTCGCGTTGGAACCGGTGATCGCGACGATCGGCGCCCGCGCGTTACGCACGAACAACTCGATGGCGCCGGACATTTTCACGCCACGGGCTGCGGCGGCTTGCAGGGCCGGGGTCGCCAGCGCCAGGCCTGGGCTCACGTAGAGCTCGTCGGCACGGCAGAGGAATTCGACGTCCAGCTCGCCACAACGCACTTCCACGTGCGGATAGTCACGCTTGAGCGTGGCCAGTTCCGGTGGATTTTCCCGCGTGTCGGCCACAGCAAACGACGTGCCCCGGTTCGCCAGGAAGCGAACCAGGGACATGCCGCTCTTGCCGAGGCCGACAACGATGCGGAAGTGGTCAGAAGCGATCAGAGACACTCGTTCTACCTCAGCTTCAGGGTGGCAAGGCCGACCAGTACGAGAATCACGGTGATGATCCAGAAACGGACGATCACGCGCGGCTCGGGCCAGCCCTTGAGTTCAAAGTGGTGGTGAATCGGCGCCATGCGGAACACGCGGCGACCGGTCAGCTTAAAGGAGGCAACCTGAATGACCACTGACAGGGTTTCCATCACAAACACGCCGCCCATGATGAACAGGACGATTTCCTGACGGACGATCACCGCGATGGTGCCCAGTGCCGCGCCGAGTGCCAGGGCACCGACGTCGCCCATGAACACTTGCGCCGGATAGGTGTTGAACCAGAGGAAACCGAGACCGGCACCGATCAGCGCGCCGCAGAACACAATCAGCTCGCCCGCACCCGGTACGTAAGGAATCAGCAGATACTCGGCGAATTTCACGTTACCCGACAGGTAGCAGAAAATCCCCAGACCGCCGCCGACCATCACCGTCGGCATGATCGCCAGGCCGTCGAGGCCGTCAGTCAGGTTGACCGCGTTGCTCGAACCGACAATCACGAAGTAGGTCAGCACGATGAAACCGGCGCCCAGCGCAATGCTGTAGTCCTTGAGCATCGGAAGGATCAAAGTGGTTTCCACCGGCGTGGCGGCAGTCATATAAAGGAAGATCGCTGCGCCGAGGCCGAACACCGACTGCCAGAAGTATTTCCAGCGGCTCGGCAGGCCACGGGAGTTTTTCTCGATGACTTTGCGATAATCGTCGACCCAGCCGATGGCGCCGAACAGCAGGGTCACCAGCAGCACCACCCAGACGTAGCGGTTGCTCAGGTCAGCCCAGAGCAAGGTGCTGACGCCGATCGAAGACAGAATCAGCGCGCCACCCATGGTCGGCGTGCCGGATTTGGACAGGTGCGATTGCGGGCCGTCGTTACGCACCGACTGGCCGATCTGACGGTTCTGCAGGGTACGGATCATCCACGGGCCATAGCACAGCGACAAGACCAGCGCGGTCAGCACACCGAGAATCCCGCGCAGGGTCAGGTACTGGAAGACCGCGAAGCCTTTGTAGAACTGTTGCAGATACTCCGCTAGCAGCAGCAGCATTAATGTTTCTCCAGACTGGACCCGCACAGAGCCGCAACGATGTTTTCCATCGCTGCGCTGCGCGAACCCTTGATCAAAATGGTGGTGTTTGTGTCCTGCTCGGCGGCGAGGGCCTGGATCAGCTCGGCCTGGGTGCCGAAGTGCTGCGCCTGCTCACCGAAAGCGTTTACCGCGTGGACCATGTTCGGCCCGACCGCGTAAAGCGCGGAAACCTTGCCTCGGGCGTACTCGCCCACGTCGCGGTGCCCCTGCTCCGCCCAGTCGCCCAACTCGCCGATATCTCCGAGCACCAGGACGGTGCGGCCGGAAAAGCCGGCGAGTATATCAACGGCCGCACACATCGAGGTGGGGTTTGCGTTGTACGTATCATCGATGACGCGCATGCCGTTTTTCGCCAGTTGCGTGACGGTGCGCCCCTTGACCGGTTGCACCGCGCCGAGGCCGGTGGCGATGCCGAACAACGACACGCCCACGGCGTGGGCAGCAGCGGCGGCAGCCAGGGCATTGGCGACGTTATGGGTACCGAGCAGGTTCAGTTGCACGCGCTCACTGCCTTCAGGCGTGTGCAGATTGAACGCCGGGCAACCACGGGCATCAGTGGCCAGATCGCTGGCGTGGAAATTCGCCTCGCTGTTGCTGAGGGCGAAGGTCAGCACCTGACGACCGGCAGCGCGGGTCTTCCAGATAGCGAAAGCCTTGTCATCGAGGTTGAGCACGGCGATGCCATCGGCGGCCAGGCCTTCGATGATTTCACCTTTGGCTTCGACGATTTTTTCCGGACCGCCGAACTCACCGACGTGAGCGGTGCCGGCGTTGTTCAGGATCGCTACGTGCGGCTTGGTCAGCCCGACGGTGTAGGCGATTTCACCGAGACGCGAGGCGCCCAGTTCGATTACGGCGGAGGTGTGCTCCGGCGCCAGTTCGATCAGGGTCAGCGGTACGCCGAGGTCGTTGTTCAGATTGCCACGGGTCGCCAGCACCGGACCGCGGGTACGCAGGATGCTCGCGAGCATTTCCTTGACCGTGGTCTTGCCGCTGGAACCGGTCACCGCTGCCACGGGCTGGGTGAACGCGGCACGGTTCAACGCGCCGAGTTGGCCCAGCGCCTGACGGGTGTCCTTGACCAGTAATTGCGGCAGCGCGCTGTCGGCGACTTCGCGCTCGACCAGTGCCGCCACGGCGCCTTTGCCGGCAACGTCGTTCAGATAATCATGACCGTCGAAACGCGGGCCGGTCAGGGCGATGAACAACTGGCCGGGCTGGATCGCACGGCTGTCGATACTGACGCCGTCGAAACTCGCGTCAGCGCCGATCAAACGGGCCTCGAGTGCGTTGGTCAGTGCGCTGAGTGTCAGGGCCTTAAGCATGGGCCACCTCCCACGCGGTCAGGGCATGATCGGCCTCGACCAGATCGGAAAACGCATGGCGCACGCCGTTGATTTCCTGATAGTCCTCGTGACCTTTGCCGGCGAGCACAATCACGTCGTCAGCGGTCGCGCCGGCGATCAATTGCGCAATGGCCTGGCCGCGACCGGCGACGAAAGTGACTTTATCCACAGCGGTGAAACCGGCGCGGATGTCGTCGAAAATCACCGCAGGATCTTCGGTGCGCGGGTTGTCGTCGGTGACCAGCACCTGGTCGGCGAGACGCTCGACCACTTCGGCCATCAACGGACGTTTGCCACGATCGCGATCGCCGCCGCAGCCGAACAGGCACAGCAATTGGCCTTTGACGTGCGGGCGCAGTGCGGTGAGAACTTTTTCCAGCGCATCGGGCGTGTGGGCGTAATCGACCACCACCAGCGGCTGCGTGCCGCCACCCAGACGCTGCATGCGCCCGGCCGGGCCTTCGAGCTTCGGCAGCACTTTGAGAATTTCGTCGAGGGCGTAATCCAGGCCAAGCAAGGCGCCGACTGCGGCCAGCACGTTGCTCAGGTTGAAACGCCCGAGCAATGTGCTGCGCAGGTGATGCTCGCCCTGCGGCGTGACCAGCGTGGCGCGTACGCCGTGGTCGTCGAACTGCGCTTCGCGGCAGAACAGGTAGGCACTGCTGTCGAGCAGGCTGTAGGTGATCAAACGCGACTCGCGCTTTTCCGCCGCCAGTTGCCGGCCGAAATCGTCGTCGAGGTTGACCACGCGGCACTTCAGGTCATTCCAGGCGAACAGCCGGGCCTTGGCCTCGGCGTAGGCCTGCATGGTGCCGTGATAATCCAGATGATCGCGGGACAGGTTGGTCATCACCGCCACGTCGAACCCCAGCGCGGTGACCCGGCCCTGATCCAGACCGTGGGACGACACTTCCATGGCCACGGCTTTCGCGCCGGCCTTTTTCAGGTCACCCAGCGTCGCTTGCACGGCAATGGGATTCGGCGTGGTGTGCAGGCCGCTTTCCAGCGCGCCGTAAAAACCGGAACCGAGGGTGCCGACGATGCCGCAATGCTGGCCGAGCAGATCCAGCGCCTGCGCGACCAATTGGGTCACGCTGGTCTTGCCATTGGTGCCAGTGACGCCGATCAGGTTCAGGTGGTGACTCGGCTCACCGTAAAAACGCCCGGCGATGTCCGACAGCTGCGCCGCCAGACCCTTGACCGGAATCAGCGGCACGTCAGTGATCGGCAGCACGGTGGCGCCTTCGACTTCATAAGCCACGGCAGCCGCGCCGCGTTGCAAGGCATCGGCGATGTGCGCACGGCCATCGAAGCGGCCACCGGGCACGGCGAGAAACAGATCGCCGGCGCGCACGTTGCGGCTGTCCAGCGCCAGTTCACGGATCAACAGATCGTGGCCGGCGTGGGGGAATATCTTGTTCAGACTTAATGACATCAGCCGCGCCCTCCATTGGCTTTCAGCGGAACGACCGGGGTGGCATTGGCCTGTTGGGTGGTCGGCAGGTTGTCCGGGGTCACGTTCATCAGGCGCAGGGTGCCGGACATCACACGGCTGAACACCGGCGCCGACACCAGACCACCGAAGTACCCGGCCTTGGTTGGCTCATCAATCACCACAACGATGGCGTAACGCGGATCGCTCATCGGGCCGAAGCCGGCGAACAGCGAACGGTAGGAGTTTTCCGCGTAGCCCTTGGTGCCGACCGAGGTCTTGCGCGCGGTACCCGACTTGCCGCCGACGTGATAAGCCGGCACCTGCGCACGGAACACGCCGCGGGGCGCTTCGATTACCTGCTGCAGCATGCCCTGCATGGTTTTCGCCACCGCTTCCGGCAGCACTTGGGTGGTCTGCGGCATCTTGTCGGTTTTGATCAGCGTCAGCGGCGCGAGGCGACCGTTGTTGGCCAGTGCCGAGAACGCATGCACCAGCTGGATCGCAGTCACGGAAATACCGTAGCCGTAAGACAAGGTTGCAGTTTCAGCCTTGCGCCATTCGCGGTAGTTGGGCAGATTGCCGACACGTTCGCCGGGGAAGCCCAGGCCGGTGTCCTGACCGAGGCCGACTTTCTGCGCGAGACGGAAAATCGTTTCGCCGCCGATATCGAAGGCAACTTTACTCATGCCGACGTTACTGGAATTGATCAGGATGCCGGTCAGATCGAGCACCGGCCCTTCGGTCTTCGACACGTCTTTGATGGTGTATTTGCCGATCTGCAACGAGCCCGGATACACCTCGACGGTGTCGCTCGGTTTCCAGCGGCCGGTTTCGATCGCCGCGCTCATCGAGATGGCTTTCATGGTCGAACCCGGCTCGAACACGTCGATCATCGCGCGGTTGCGCATCATCGCCGGTTGCAGGTTGCGACGGTTGTTCGGGTTGTAGGTCGGCTGGTTGACCATGGCCAGGATCTCGCCGGTCTTCACGTCCATGATCACCAGACTGCCGGCCTTGGCACCGTTCTCGATGATCGCGTTGCGCAGTTCGCGGTTGGCCAGGTATTGCAGACGCAGATCAATCGACAACGCCAAGGGCTTGCCGGCCTTGGCGTTTTTGGTGACCTGAACATCCTTGATCAGCCGGCCACGGCGATCCTTGATGACTTGTCGTTTGCCCGGCACCCCGGCCAGCCATTCGTCATAGGCCAGCTCGACGCCTTCGCGACCGTGATCGTCGATGTCGGTAAAGCCGACCATGTGC